>NZ_BAAHSC010000208.1:0-237 GCF_054655095.1 Thermus sp. FJN-A | reverse complement strand
GGTCCCATGGTCATCCGCAGGAGGAACAGCCGGCGGTATCTCCCTTGGATGCAGTACCTGGCCATCGTGGGGCGGAGGGTGGTGGAGACGGTGGGGAGCATGCTCCATCACCTCTTCCCCAGGCGCATCCACGCCGTGACCCAGGAGGGTTTCGTCATCAAAGTTCTCACCTTCGTCCTGGCCCATAACATCAGTCTCCTGACCCAGAAGATGGCTGGGTAGCAACTTGGGTTATAC
>NZ_BAAHSC010000207.1:0-237 GCF_054655095.1 Thermus sp. FJN-A | reverse complement strand
GGTCCCATGGTCATCCGCAGGAGGAACAGCCGGCGGTATCTCCCTTGGATGCAGTACCTGGCCATCGTGGGGCGGAGGGTGGTGGAGACGGTGGGGAGCATGCTCCATCACCTCTTCCCCAGGCGCATCCACGCCGTGACCCAGGAGGGTTTCGTCATCAAAGTTCTCACCTTCGTCCTGGCCCATAACATCAGTCTCCTGACCCAGAAGATGGCTGGGTAGCAACTTGGGTTATGA
>NZ_BAAHSC010000206.1:0-1566 GCF_054655095.1 Thermus sp. FJN-A | reverse complement strand
CCCATGGTCATCCGCAGGAGGAACAGCCGGCGGTATCTCCCTTGGATGCAGTACCTGGCCATCGTGGGGCGGAGGGTGGTGGAGACGGTGGGGAGCATGCTCCATCACCTCTTCCCCAGGCGCATCCACGCCGTGACCCAGGAGGGTTTCGTCATCAAAGTTCTCACCTTCGTCCTGGCCCATAACATCAGTCTCCTGACCCAGAAGATGGCTGGGTAGCAACTTGGGTTATGATAGCGCATCCGCCGCCCACTAGGCTATGTCCGCCTCCCCGCTACGCGGCGAAACCAGCGTCTCCGGCGGACGTGGGGGAGTCCATGTATCCCACGGACTGAAAGTCCAGGGGATTATAGCTCCCCCACGCCCCCTCTTTTCTCTAAAGCCAAGTTACTAGGGTTGGGAAGGCGCTTCAACACCAGGTTCCTGGGGAGCTGGGGGCCTTGGTGGACGCCAGGCTAGGAGGCGTCATCCCTTCGTGTGCTACCTACATCTCCACCCCCGCCATCCTGGGGAGGACCCGGCTCCGGATGGGGTTGTGGGCCAACAGCACCAGGTTCACCCTGGCCAGAAACCCCCAGTAGGAACGGGCTTCAATCCGGTGGAGCCCCAAAGAACGCACCATCACGCTGAACCGGGTCTCTATCCAGTTGCGTACCCTCCCCATCCACCCTTTCCACCCCGTCTGTACCACCTTCCCGCCCCTGACCCGGTAAGGAGGCGTTTTCACCCCCTCCACAAAGCGAAAGCCCCGGTCCCCAAGAACCGCAGGAAGGCCCGTCAACAACCCCTCGGCCCATGCCTCCCTGGCATTACCGGGCAACACGGCCCAGCGGAAGAAAAGCCTCCCCTCGTTCATCACCGCCACCAGGGTGTACCCAGCGAAGGCCCCCAGGGGGCCTACCCCCACGGCAGCTTTCGGGAGGTCAAAGCCGTGTATCCGATGGCCGTGGGCCAGGGGGATGGGTTTTAGGTCTACCACCTGAAGGTGTCCCTCTCCCCCGGAAAGGCGCAGGGCCAGGTGGGCCAGGAGGCGGTGGGCTTTTTGCAGCACCCGGTAGAAGCGGGTGAGGTGGGGGAGCTGGGGGAAGTAGGCCTTCAGGGTGGACTTGGCGGCCAGATACCCTTTGGCCAGGTCCTGACCTTGCAAAAGGAGGAAGATGGCGAGGGTTAGGAGCTCGGCGAGGGTAGCCTTTTGGTGCTTTTGCTTTCGGGGGAGGCCGATACCTTGAGCCTGCAGAGCTTTGAGTTCATCGTCTACCCAGACATAGGTAGCCACCAGAAGGGTTTCTGCGTCAAGATAGTAGGTCGTGTAAGGATTTATGTGTAAGGGTCCGTGTTTAATAGGGGGGCACACCTTAGCACGAGGAGGTGCCCCGTGGACCAGGATACCTTGCGGATCTTGCTGAGGGAAGCGGTGCGGGAGACAGTAGCCGAGGTTCTGCAGACGGTTCTGGAGCTGGACCGGACGGCCTTCTTGCAGGTGCACGGAGGCCGCAGGAACGGCTACTACCCCCGCAAGCTGGAGACCACCTTCGGCCAGGTGGACCTGAAGGTCCCTAGGGATCG
>NZ_BAAHSC010000205.1:0-16491 GCF_054655095.1 Thermus sp. FJN-A | reverse complement strand
CCAGGGATCAACGCCCGCTACCGGCTCCCCCTGGCTTATCGCAGGTAGCCACGTCCTTCATCGGCTCGGGTGCCAAGGCATCCACCGTGGGCCCTTAGCATCTTGACCCTCAAAGACCACGCTCCACACGTGGCCCTGGGCTCCTATCCATCCACCCCAGCTTTCAAGATCCCCCGCCACCATCCAGGCAGCGCAAAGAAAAAACTACCAGACCAAAGCACCTGTGTCAAGGGGGGCTTTAACGGGTTTGCGGGCATCTTGACGGGAGGCGGGCCCCTAGCTAAGCTATTCTTTGCGTGCGGGGGCGATTAGCTCAGCTGGTCAGAGCGCACGCCTGATAAGCGTGAGGTCGGTGGTTCAAGTCCACCATCGCCCACCACGATGAAGACGCAAAGCTTCCCCCCTCGGTAGCGAGGGGGGAAGTGCTTTAGGGGGCTATTTGGAGGGCCATTTGCTCAGGCTAGGGGCCTGTTTCCAGAGCTTTTTAGGAGGTCTTCCAAGTCTATTACATAACCCCGGCGCTCCTCTTCCAGGAGATGGCGGTAAATGCCCAAGGTGATGTTGGGGTTTGCGTGGCCCAGGCGCTCACTCACCACCTCCAGGGGGATGCCTCGGGAGAGGGCCAGGGAGGCCCAGGTGTGTCGGAGGTCGTGCACCCGCACCCGACCCAGGCCTGCCTTCTCTGCCAGGCGGCGGAGATAGTGGTTGAAGGCATCCGGGTCATAAGGTTTTCCACCGCCGAAGAGGAAGAGCTCCCAAAGCTCCTCCGGGGTTAGGCGCTCCAGAAGCTTCTGGCGGCGCTCCTGCAAGCGCAGGAGTAGTCCCCGGGGTAAGGGGACTTTTCTACGGGCATGCCTGGTCTTGGGAGCGCTGAAAGTTCCCTTGCCCTCTACTTTGGTCCATGAACGCCATACCGTCAGTTCTCCTCGGGTGAAATCGATGTCCCGCCATTGCAGGGCAAGAGCCTCCCCCCGGCGTAGCCCCGTTGCCAGCATAAGGCGGAGGAGGAGGGCCATATCGGGGCTTTTGGACCGCTCCGCCTCCTCCAGGAGGCGGGCCACCTCGTGGGGCTCCAGAGCCCGGGCGGCTTTCTCCCCCTGGGATAGGCGTAGGCTCACCGCCTCTGCGGGGTTGCGGGCCACCAGCTCTAGGCGGAGTGCCTCGCGGAAGAGGGCCTTTAGGCGCATGAGGACTTTGCCGACCGTTCTGGCCGAGTACCCCTGCTCCATGACCCTGTCTAGCACCCCGCGAATGTGGGCAGGGCGTACCTCCTGCAAGCGCATGCGGCCTAAGGGATCATGGGCAAAAGGGTCTTTGAGGGAGGGCATAGCGCGCATGAGTTCTTCTTTGGCGAGGCGGAGAGAGTTTGGTCGCAAGCCCTCCCGCTCCAGGCGCTTCAGGTACTCCAGGGCAAACTCGCGGGTACTCTGCTTGGAGGGTTCGGCCAGGAGGCCCTTGGATTTCTGGTCTACCAGCTCGGCTAAGAGCTTTTCCGCCTCGCGGCGGCTATTGGCGTAGCGCTTCGCCTTGAGGAGCTTGCCCGTAGCGGGATCAACCCACTTGAGCTCGGCCACCCATTTGCTCTTGGTGGCGTCGTAATAGGTGGAGCCTCCTCCTTTACCGCGTGCCATGCTTTCCTCCCGTCGCTTCTGGCAAAGGCAAAGCCTTTCCCATAGTTGGCTACATCCTACCTAGCGGGGCTATAATCCTTGCTCCTTTAGATGGACTGTCTTCCTAAGAGGGGGGAGGTTATTCGAAAAGTGCGTTTGGGGGATGGGGACGACTATGGTTTGGTATATGCTAGGGGCTCTCTTCAGACCACCCCAAACCGAGGCCCAAAGCCAGGCTTGGCCTGAGGCGGACCAGCAAGCCCTTCACATGGCTACCCTGAGGGTTTTGTCCCCAAGAGAAGTGATCGTTGAGGGGCGGGTCACGTTGGTTGGCGACACCTCCACGCCCATTGAGTGGGTGCCCATCAGCCAAATCGTGCCTAACGCCACTCCACCCAGGGCTCATTACAACTGGGAGGTGATCGAGCGGTTCCGCGACTCGATCCTCAGGAACGGCCTTATCCACCCTCTCGTCGTGTACCGACGGCTGACGTTGGTTAATCCGCCTTTCGTTTTACTCGATGGTCACTACCGCTATTACGCCCTCCAGCGCATCGCTGAGAAGCGAGAAGGTGGGGGCGACCTCAAGGTGCCCGTCCTGGTCGTGACGGGCATGGCTCAGTTCAACGCTCTGGGAATTCGCTTTACAGCAGACTCTGGCTTGGTTGTTCCCCATTCCGATCTAGATCGCGCTCTGCAAATTGACGCACTGCTTTCTATGGCTGACGTACCCCTAGGGGTGTTTGTAGCTGTGCTCCGAGAAATCCTATCGGCAAAGTCTAAAGGCAATCAGCATGACCTTGTTCCTAATGCGTTGACCCTTAGGTTGCTTGGAGTGTTTGGTCTTAAGCCAAGTAAGGCAGTCTACTACCTGGGGACCTTTTTGGAGGAACCTGCCCTCTACGAGTTGGCTAAGGCGCGGCTGGTTGGAGATCCGGTGTTTCGGGTTTTGGCCCAGCGCAGGGTACGGGCGCATCCCCTGTTCAGCACGTTTCTGGAACGAGCGAAGTGGGGTATTCCAGATGAGAAAGCGTTCGCCCGGGAGGTGCGTGCGATTGTGGCCCCAGATACCCCTGCGGCCCGAAAAGAGTCTGTCTACCGGGGCCTTCGGCGTCTGGCGAAGCGGGCTGGAGGTTGGAAGCGCCTGGCTGAACTCCTCGACGACTGGCTCCGGGCTCTGCCGCCTGAGGAGGTCAAGTAAATGGCAGTCCCTTACGGAGAGTTGCGGCGCGCGATTGATCTCGGCTTGCCCGTGCCTGTGGTCCTAAGCGGGGTGAGGAGCCGGCCCTTCGACCTCATGGCGCTCTTTTTGGGGAACTGCATTGGGAGGGTGGCAAACTGGGTAAAGGAACCTGACGTGGCTCTTCTGGAGTGCCTTCGCCCTCGGTTGCTCTGGGAATATTTTGAGTACCCTGAGATCCAGGGGGAGGTAATTGAAAAGTGGGTTCTCCATCCAGACTCGCCTTGCCCGTTTCCTTTTCCTGTTGTTGCCGTACCGGGATTTGGCAGGATTGTAGTGCTTTTTGGCAGGGTGTGGCCTAAGGGGATGCTTAGACAAGGTTACTACTGGACCTTGGCGCAATCCGAAGAGCTGCCTATTCGACACCGGAGGTTATTGATGGAGATGGCCCGGGGAAGGGTCGAGGGACTTACCCGCCACCAGCGGGATTACATGTGGAAGCTGTATAAGGAAGGGATCAAGCCCTAGAAATCCCGTCCAGGACAAGCGAAATCGCCCCTTTTTCCGCAAAGGGGCAGTTCTTGTTGTACGCGTCACCTTTTGTTTCCGGAGTCACTGGTTACCTCCTGAACGGAGGAGGGAGAGGGGCAGAAAAATAGGGGGGCGAGGGTATGGTGGGGGGCACTATGCCCGGAAAGGGTGGGTCCCCTAGCGACCTAGGGTCTAGAGGATATCTGTCCAGTAGCTACCATGTACTGACTTTCCCTGTCGTTCCAGCAGTATGTGGTTGGGGTTCATTCGTCCCCGGGCAGCGGCTTCTGTGTAGACCCGCATCCGTGCATCGGGCCACCCGTAGATTTCCACCCGCCCGCTCCTCTCCACCCGGAGGAAGATCACCAGGGGGGCCTCGAGGTCCAAGACCATCCTGCCATCGGTAGAGCCTAGGTGCACCCTCCGGGGGGCGGGGAGATTCCGAGCCCGCCAGAGGAGGTGGGGGAAGAGGTTTTCGACGGGGGCCAGGACCCGCTCGGGCTCCTTCTGGGCCGGGTAGTAGAAGGTGGCCCATACGGGTTCGGGGACGCCCTCCCGGGCCAGGAGGATGCAGGTCAGGCGCTCCAGCCGGAGGAGTTCCCGGGCGGGAATACGCTTTCCCTCCTCTAGGGCGTGGGGAAGGGCATGCTTCCAGGCAGTCAGGGTAGGGCGGTGCTCAGGGGGCGGGGCAGGGGAGAAGACCACCCGCTCCCCCTCCCGGCGTACCGTGTAGGTGGCCTCCTCTAGGACGCCCAGCAGGTTCACGGTCAAGGGCTCCATTCTTCCACCTCCTCAAGCCCAGACTGGGGGGTTGGCACGGGGGGAGGGAGGGGGGACGATTTTGGGCCAAGCTCCCGATTTTGGGCCAAGGAGTTGGCCCAAAATCCTTCCTCGTCCTGGACGGCATTTTCCCGATTTTGGGCCAAGGGCATAGAGAGATTAGGGCGGGGGAGTCGGAGAACCTTAGGGGCTCCTCTCCCCGGAAGCGCCACCTCCTCCACCAGCCCCCGTTCCCTGAGCCCGGATAGGGCCCGCTTGGCGGTGCGCTCGGAGACGTTGCCCCGCTGGACCACCTCCTCCAGGAGGGCTTTCCGGGGGAGGCCTTCTTCCCCTGCTTCCGCCAAAAGCTCTAGGATGGCCTTCTCCGCCCGCTCCTCCAGGGTGACTGCTTCGGGCAAGGGATAGGGCCTGAAGTAGGCCCCCTCCCCATCCGCAAGCCACACCAGCTCGAGGCCAATGGGCGGCGGCAGGGGGGCATAGGACTGCTTCACACAGGTGAGCTTCACCACGTCCCTGCCCTCCACCTCTTTGGGGGGTATGCGGTCCAGGGCAAAAGCCGCCCGAGGGGAGAAGAGCTTGGCGGTAGAGCCCAATGGCCCCTTTTCGGCCACGGTCTGCCCGGGGGCAAGCTTCCCTACGTGATCCAGCAGGAGGAGGGCCGCCCCCGTGGCCTGGGCCAGGGAGGTCAGGGCACGGATGGGGGCGTGCACCTGCTGGGGCTTGATCACATCCACCCCCAAGAAGGCAGAAGAGAAGGCGTCCAGCACGATGAGGGCCGGGGGGTCTTGGCGAAGCTCCTCCTCGAGGGCCCGCACGTCCTCGGGGGTCAGGCCTCCCTCCACGGCCCGGAGGTCCAGGAGGGCTGTATCGGCATCTTCGTAGGCCCGGAGGAAGCGACAAAGCCAAAGAGCGTAGCCCAGCCCCCCGGGATCGTCTGCATCCAAAATGAGCACCTTCCCCCGCTTCACGGGGCGCTTGCCGAAGAGCCCCTGGGGCCGGAGGGCCTGGACGGCGAGGAAGGCCACCAGGCGGGTCTTGCCCTCCCCCTGCTTGGCAAAAAGGACGCTCACATAACCCGAGGGGATGAGCTCGTCCACAAACCACTCCACCACGGGAGGCTCCTGGGGAAGGGCAAGGCGCTTCACCGCCATCCCTCATCACCCCCTTTCTTCCAGGGATTGGGGTCCTTATATTGTGATGTTTCGTTGGCCCAAAATCGGGTTTTTGCCGTCCAGGACGATGCAGGATTTTGGGCCAAGGGGCTGGCCCAAAATACCTCTTTTGGCCCAAAATCCCCCCGATCCTCTAGGTGGAGGGGTGCCCGGCTTCCCACCTCGAGGCCCCATCGCACCGCCTCCCGGGCCTCCCGCTCAGGAAGCCCGGCCTGCATGGCGGCGGCTACCAGGACTTCTTCCGCTTCGTGGGGGTCTAGCCCGTGGGGGAGGAGCCCCCCAGCGGCCCTGGCGTAGGCGATCAAGGTGTTGTGACGGGTGCCCACGGGGGCGCTTGCCACCCGGTCCGCATAGGCCTCGAGGATCGCCCTCAGCCTCCGGGGAGAAGTCCCCTCGGGAGGGGCGGGGGGCTTCACCTCCTCTCGCCGGGGAAGGGCCTCCTTTAGGAAGTCCAGAAGTTCTGCTGTTCTCTCCTGGGGCTCAGGGGGGAAGCCCGGGAGGAGGAGTCCCGTGTAGGTGAAAAACCGCCCTCCCACCTCCTTGTAGGCGTAGACCTCCACCCCCATGGGGCCCAGGGTGAACCGGGCGGCCCGGTCCCCTTCCAGGTGGGCCCAGAGGAGGATGTGCAAACCCCTGCCAGATGGGGAAAGCTCAGCGTAGCTCCCAAACCGCCTCAGAAGCTCCTGGGCCTCGAGGGGAATGCCCTCCCCGGGCCACCCCTTCCAGTCGAGATCGATGCCCACCAGCCCCCCACCCAGGACCACCCCCAGGCCGGAGTAGCGGCCCGGGTAGCGCCTCAGGGCGGCCAGAGCCTCCTCGTAGGTGCCCCAGTCCTCCGGGCGGCGTACCGAAGCCCGGTAGGGCTTGGGAGAGCCCTTGGGAGAGTAGGGCACCTTGGTCGGCCCGCCTTCCCGTTCCTCAGCACGCCACACAAGCCAACGACGCTCTTTTGCCAGGGTGACGGCTACAATGGGATTAGACTTCTGCATAGGAGTCTCCTTTCCGCTACCCCCGCGCCTCCACGCGGGGGGCCTCCTTTTCTCCTGCAAGGAGCCGCTCGACCGAGGTCCTGACGATGTAAAGCCGCTTCCCCTGGGGCAGGCGGAACCCCTCCGGGGCCAGGATGCCCACCCCGGCCTTGGGCTCCCGCGTCCACCAGGCGCGGATGGTGACCAGGCTTTCCTCCGGCCCGTGGGGCCGCTTCTCCCCTGGCGAAAGCGGCAAAACCGTGTAGCCTAGGCGGACGTAACCCAACGTGGCATGCATCACTGCAGGCCCTCCCTGCCTCTCCTGGCGTCACTCGACGTTTTTTCCGTAACCAGCTCCTCTAACCGCCCGTCAATTAGGGCCTCTGCTACCCGTACTGGAATTAGGAGCCTGCGCCCGATTCGAATTCCGTGCTGGCGAGCTATTTTGTACGCCAAGTCCCGGCCAATAATTTCGGGCCCAAGCATCTGTCTTAGTTGGTTAACCGTGAGTAAGCGGCGGTTTCCGTTCACACTGGGAGAGTAGCGTATGGTCTTTTGGCTCTTGAAAAACAAATTTTGTCGTCCAGGACGACCATAGAGCCTCCTTTAGGGCAGTTTTTGTGGTGAGCCCCAAGGGTGACGCCCCGGGAGGGGGGGTGGGGGGAAGGGGCGGGGGAGGTTGTGGCGAGCCAGAGCATGCTATCTTGCGAGGCAAAGCCTATGGAACTTCGAGTAATTCCCACCCCTGACTTTCGGGAGCTTCTGGAACGCCTCGAAGCCGCCGTGAGTGCTTTGGAGCGGATGGCGGGAACAGGCCGCCTCAAGACAACAGGCAACAGGATGGGCTACAGCGTGGCAGAGGTTGCCGAGCTCCTCGGGCTGAGCAAGAACCTGGTCTACAGGGCCATCCACTCCGGGAACCTGAGGGCCGTCAAGCTGGGAGGAAGGCTGATTGTTTCGCACCGGGCACTGGAAGAGTGGCTGGGTTACGTGGGCTCCGAGGAGCAAAAGGGACCTCGAGGCCGAACTTGGTGAGCCTCGGAGGGCCTGGGCTACCCTAAGGGCATGAGGCCCCTTTTGGGTCTCGCGTGGGCGGTCCTCCTGGGTCTGGCCCTGGCCCTCAGCCCCCAAGGCGGGCTCCAGGGGCCCCTTCAAGTGGTGCGGGTGGTGGACGGGGACACGGTGGAGCTGGCCGGGGTGGGCGCCGTGCGGCTCATCGGGATAGATGCGCCGGAGTCGGGGTACAACCGGAGGACCTCGGGTCCGGAGGAGGTGCGGCTGGGCCTCGAGGCCAAGGCCTTTCTCACCCGCCTGCTCCAGGGAAAGCGGGTCTGGGTGGAGCTGGATGTCCAGGAGCGGGACCGCTACCGCCGGGTGCTGGCCTACCTGTACCTGGAGGATCCCAAGGGAGACTGGACCTATGGGGCCAGGCGCTTCCGCCAGGTGAACCTGGAGGTGGTGCGCGCCGGGTGGGCCGAGCCCTACACGGTGCCGCCCAATGTCCGGTACGCCGATCTCTACCTCCAGGCGGCGCGGGAGGCCCGGGCCAGGGGGGCGGGGATGTGGGGGGAGAGCGCGCAGGGGGCCTCGAGGCCGGGAAGCGGGAAGTGCGACCCCGCTTATCCCGCGGTCTGCATCCCTCCGCCGCCCCCGGACCTGGACTGCGGGGACATACCCTTCCGCAACTTCAAGGTGCTTCCCCCCGACCCGCACCGCTTTGACCGGGACGGGGACGGGGTGGGGTGTGAAAGCCGCTAATCCCCCACCAACACCACCTCCACCGTCACCCCCTTGGGGGTGAGGTCCCGCACCTTCACCTCGGCTACCCGGCCGGCCACGGGGGAGCGCACCAGCTGGCGCTCCGCCTCCCGGTCCCGCCTCCGCTCCAGCCTCGAGGCCTCCAGCCTGGCCTCCCGCAGGCGCTCCTCCAGGTGGGCCCGCTCCCCGGTGTAGTCCAGGACCAGGCGCTTCCGCCTGGCCAGAAGCTCCTCCACCCGGGCCTCGGCCTCCAGGAGCTTCAGCCGGGGCTCCGCCCCCTGGGCGGCCAGGTAGCGCAGGCGGTCCCGGGCCTCCCGGGCCCGGGCAAGCTCCCCCTCCAGGACTTCCCTCTCCAGGCGGAAGCGCCCCTCCAACCGGGCCAGGTCGGCCTCGAGGCGTGAGGCTTCCTCCTGCTTGGCCCCCGCCCTCTCGGCCAGCTCCTCCAGGGGAGCCTCGTCCACATACCGGGCCAGGGGCTCCCCCTCCTCCACCCGGTCCCCGGGGCGCACCAGGAGGCCGGAGAGGCTGGGCAGGTCGGGGATGACGATGGGATGGACCTGGGGCAGGACCGGGAGGTGGGTCGAAGCATCGAAGGGTGGGCTGAGAAGATGGTTGAGGGAAGGGGATTCCCTAAGCCGGGTTTCGGCTTGCCCCTCACGCCTCCTCGAGGCCATACTCCGCCTTGAGGGCGTTGCTGTTTTCCCGCAGGGCCCGGGCGAGATCTTCCGGGAAGCCCTCTTCGGCCTCCGCCTCCACCTCAAGGACCACCCGCACCCGCACCCCAGGTTCCTTGGCCAGTTGGAGGACGATTTCCTTGGCCAAGAGGTCGGCCTCCCGCAGGAGGTCGGTGGCAGGAACCTCCTTCTTTAGGTAGAACCGCCTGGGCTTGGGCTGGGGTGGGGGAGGAGGCGGGACGGGCGGGGCTATGGTAGATCCACCTCCTAACGTGTTTGGCGTTGCAGTTTCAGTATTTTCCATTGTGGTCTCGGGGGGGTGGGGCTTCTCCTCCGCCTTGGCCCTTTCCGCCACCTCCTGCTCCAGGAGGAACCCCGCCAGGTTGGGGGCAAACCCGCCTTCGCGCCAAAGCACCCCCTTGGGGTGCTCCCCCTCGAGGCGCTCTGCGTAGCCGAAAAATCCGTCCTCCACCCCTTTCCGCACGGAGGCCAGGAGGACTTCCTCGTCCTTCAACCGGGGCAGGTAGGGGTAGGTGCAGAAAGCTTCCCAAAGCCAGCGCAAGGGCAAGATGCCCTGGGAATCCCGGGCGGTGAAGAAGCGGTAGCGTTCCAGGGTGTCCCGCAGGAACCGGGGGTGCCACTCGGTGTAGACTAGGCTCTCGTTTTTGGCCTTGCTCGCCGCCCGCTCAAGGGGCTTGCCGCTTCCCTGGAGGCGGAGGGCCTGGAGCTCGAGGTCGGGGGCCTTGGGGTCGGGTTGGTGGAAGCTGAGGAGGTGGCGGTAGGCTTCTTCCAAGCGGGTGTTTAGGGTGTTCTCTGCCTCGACAAGCCGCGACCGCACCTGGGCCCTGTCCATATCCCCCAGGTTCAGGCTGGGAGCTTCCTCCAAGATGGACTTCCAAGCTAGGTAGCCCCTCGAGGCCGCCTCCAGGTCGGGCCAGGAGGTGGCTTCCGCCGCTAGGAAGAGAAGGGTGTTGCGGTAGAGCCTGGGAGCCTGCCCGCGCCGGTCCAGGATCTCCCGCGCCAGGCGCTCCGCTTCCGATTCCCCTTTGGTGTGGGAGGCCCAGGGGGGCAGGACCACGAGGCGTAGGGCGGGCTCGTCGGGCACGTCCCCGCTACCTTCGGGGACAGCGTGGACGGCGGCGAAGAGGCTGGGACGCTCCTTGGCCCAGGCACGGATGCGACCCACCAGCTCCCGGCGCACCTCCTCCGGGTCCAAGGCCGCGGCCCGGTCCTGGGCCAAGCGGTTGAGGCTGGGGCGGGTATCGAACCAGTAGCGGTCCCCCTCCGCGTGAAAGTAGGTGAGCTGGTCGGTGAGGGCTTTGAGGGCGTCCCCCACAAAGGAGGGGTTCTCCCCAGGCTGGACCACCCCCAGGCGCACCCGGATGCCCTCTACTCCCCGAGGCCGCCCAATGGGGGCGGCGGCGGGGGCGGTAGCCATGAAGACCGCCCGGGCGGTGCGCCGGGCCATCTGGTGGCGGCCTAGGTTAGGCCGTTCCTTGTCCAGGAGGAAGGCTTTGGCATTGGGGCCGTCCACGTCCGTGTCCAGCACCTGGTCGAAGCCCTCCTGGAAGCGGGAGAGGTGGCGGGTGAGCTCATACCGGGGCCCTCCGGCATCGAGGGGTAGGCTTCCCGGCAGGATCATGAGGGAAGGATCCCCCCGGGTCCACAGGGTGTGGACCACGGCGGCCATCAGGCGCAGTACTCCCCGGGTGCGCTGGAAGCCCTCGAGGGTGGACCAGTCCCCATAGAGGCGGTCGAAGAGTTCGGGGTGGATGGGGTAGGCCAGCTTCATGCGGCGCTCGTAGTCGGCCTCGGCGGTTTCCGCTGGGAACTCTCCCTTGTGCTCCCGGTAAAGCCGCATGAAAGCCTGTACCACGGCGTCCCGGTCCCGGAAGCCCTCGGCGGAGAGGGGCAGGAAGAGCCTGCGGCGTACGATCTCGTAGGACTCGTCCTGGGTGGCGGGCTGCCAGACGCTCTCCAGGCGGCCAAAGACGTTCTGCAGACGGAGGAGGGCTTCCCGCCCACCCCCGCCCCCCACCTCGGCGTCGGAGGCGGGGAGGGAGGCCACCACCAGGGTCCGCCCGCTCCGCTTGGCGGCCTCGGTGAGGGCTTGGGCGAAGGTGAGGTTCTGGTCGAAGGTACCCGCAGGGAGGTCCTCCTCCCCGTAGAGGTTGCGCAGGTAGGCTACCCACTCGTCGATGAGGACCAGGACGGGGGCAAAGCGGTCAAAAAGCTCCTTGAGGGTGTCGGAGCCTGGGGCCACGCCCCGGAGGTCCCCTTCCTCCACCAGGCGGTAGCCCTCCACCCCGCCGATCTGGTAGGCCATCTCCCCCCAGAGGGTGTGGACCACAACTCCCTCCGTCTTGGGGCGGCGCTTGGCAGGGTCTAAGGCAGTGCCCACCAACACCGCCCGCCTGGCCTTGGGGGCCTGAGTGAGGCCCGCTTCCTTCAACACCTCTTCCAGCCCGGGCACTTCGTGGGGGTCGAGCCCTCCGCCGAAGAGGTGGTAGAGGGCCAGCATGGAGTGGGTCTTGCCGCCACCGAAGGCCGTCTGCAGCTCCACCACCGGGTCGCCTCCTTCTCCCGAAAGGCGCCTGAGGGCGTTCAGCAGGAGGCGCCTGAGCCCCCCCGTGAGGTGGGTGCGGCGGTAGAACTCCAGGGGGTCGCCGTACTCTGGGCTCGCCTCCCCCCGGAGGACCTGGGCCAGGTCGGCAGCAAACTCGGCCTCGCTGAAGCGACCCGAGGCCACGTCAGGGTGGGGAGTGGCCACCTCCCGCCAGGGCTTGAGGCCGGACGGGGTGGGTAGCTGGGGCAGCTTGGCCGCCCGCTCCACCTCCCGCTTGGCCTCCTCCTCGAAGCGGCGGCGCAGAAGCTCCCGGGCTAGGCGCCCGGTCTCCTGGGCTTCCTCTGCGGCCACCATCTCCAGAAGGCGGGTCATGGTGTCCAGGGCCCGGTGGGCGTCCTCCAGGGTGAAGGCGTTCTGGTGGGCGTGGCGGTTGCGCACCTCAATGAGCTCCTTCACCAGGGTGCGCCCCCACTGACCCAGCTTCTCGTCAAAGACCTCGTGCCAGCGGTAATCCATGAGCTTCAGGAGGGCCTGGGCGTCGGGGTCTTGCAGTTTGTCTCGGTCGCCCTTCAGCACCTCGAGGGCCTGCCGGGCCCATTCCTCCCCGTACACCCGGCGGTACTCCCGCTCCACGAAGGGGCCGAGGCCCGCCTTCAGAAGGTCCAGGCCCCGCCCCACGATTTCCCGGTTGCTAAGCGCCATATTCCTAAGAATACGCGGCCAGGCTCCGGAAGCCTGGCCAAATGGGCACGGAGGGCCTAGAGCTTCATGGCGGGCAGCACTAGCCGGGGCAGGCCCATCTGGGCGGTGAGGAAGTCCACGTAGACTCTCAGATAAGGCCAGAGGTTAAGGGGCAGGTTGCGCTCCCGGAAGACCTGGAAGAGGGCTTCGTCGGGGAAAGTGGTGCACCGGTAGCGGGCGGCCACGCGCAGGTGGACGAAGCCGAAGCTCCCCTCGTCGTCCTGGAACTCCAGCCTAAGCTCCAGGCCCGCTTGGAAGCCCTCCTCGGTCTTCGTGGGGCCGAAGGTAGAAAGCCCATCCGGAGGAGGGCCGAAGCGCTTGGAGCCCTGGGGCGACCGTTCCAGCTTGGCGTGGACCTCGAGGAGCTCCACCCCCAGGATCTCCAGGCCGGCGATGAAGTCTGCGTAGGCTTCCGGGGAAGGTTCTCCGCCCTCTTTGGTGGGGAGGAGCTTCGCCCGGCGCAGGGTGTTGTAGACCCGCTGGTAGGTGAGGCCAAGCTCCTTGGCAATGGCAGAAACGCTCTTGCCCTCCTGGTAGAGCCTGCGGATGGTGGCAGACTTACTTTCCATCGGCCTAGGCGATTTCCTCAAACGCCTGCTTCCTCTTCTGGGTCAGGGTGGTCCAGGTTTCCGCCACCGGCTCCCAGCCCTTAGCCGCACCTGCAGCCAAGGGCTCGTCCGCGCCCAGATCAAAGCGGGCCAGGACCTCGCCCTCCTCGTCGGTGAACTCCAGGCGCAGGGAAAGCCCCAGGGCCTGGGCGTAGCGGGCCAGCCCCTCGAGGGTCATGGAAAGCCCGGCGGAGGTTTCCATTTGGCTCACGCGGCTCCGGGAAACCCCCAGGCGCTCGGCCACCTCCTTCTGGGAAAGCCCCTTGAGCTCCCGCAGGTAGCTCAGGAGCCAAGAAAGCTCCTCGTCCAGAACCTCCCGGTAGAGGCGAGCGCTTTCGGGGTCCTTCAGAGACTCCTGGAAGTAATGGCGGAAGTCCATGTGCCGGCCCATAATCAATTCACCTTTCCCTTCTTCATGGCCTTATAGGCTTGGACAGCCAGCTTGAGGAGTTTGGGGTCCGGGCTATCCTGGTCCTTGACCTCCCCCGCTGCCACCACGAAGAGAAGCTCTTCCTGGCGCCAGTAGTAGAGGCGTATACCCGTGCGGTGGCGGAGTTCCCAGATGGGCGCTTCCAGGTGAGCAAGCGGCTTGGCCAGAGGCGGGCGGAGGTCCGGGCCTTGCTCCCCCAGCGTCCAGAGCAGGCGTAGGGCGAAAGTGTGGAGCTTGGGGTTGTGGCGCTTAAGGTCTTCCAGCCAGTCCCGCACCTGCGAGCGCCCTCTGGCGTCCTCGTAGAAGACCACCCGGTAGCGCCCCACCTCACACCCCCATGGTATACCTACCCAAAAGGTTAGTCAATGCTAACCTCGGAAAAGCTCTTCCTGTATCGCCCGCCGGGTCTTGCGGGCCTCCACGCTCAGGTGGCCGTAGCTTCCTGCCAGGAGGTTGAAGTCCTGGGCTTCCGCCAGGCGGCCCTTGCGTTCGGCAAGCCCGTAGAGGCGGTAGGCCAATGCCCTGGCCCCTTCCGCCAGGGCCTCGGGGGTGCGGGCCAGGAGGCTCGCGGCGGCGCTCTCCCCCTGCTCCTTCAGCGCTTTGATGAGCCCGTGGGCCACCTCCCAGGCGGAGAGACGGCGGTCCTGGGCGGGATCCCAGCCCGCGGTGTACTCCTCGGGGCGGAGGAGGCGCACCTTTCCTCCCTTGGCCCGCAGGATGCCCCCCTCCTTCACCGCGGCCACGGAGACGTTCTTGGCCTTGGCCAGGGTTTCCGCGTCCCCGTAGGGGCCTTCGCCGTAGCCGTACTGGTCGTACCAGGCGATGGCGAAGCGGGTGGGGGCGTCCAGCTCGGCCTCCTCCTCGGCCAGGAACTCGTCCAGCACCTGGTTGATGAGGGCCAGGGCCTCCCGCACGGGGATGGCCCGGCCATCGGGTTCCAGCACCGCCCCAAAGCGGCTGTAGACCGCCATGCCGGGGCCGATGGCGCTTTGGGCCAGGTCCACGGGGGGAATGCTTCCTTGGGTGAGCTTGCGCAGGGCCTCAGGAAGCTCCCTCCGGAGGGTCCGGAGGAAGTCCTGGCGGGTGGCGGTGGGGGCGTCCTCTGGCCGGGGGCGGCAGACCAGGACGATGGAGGAGGCTAGGGCGTTGGAGTTCTGCCCCCTGGAGCGGTTAGTGCGCTCCGTGCGCATGGGCCAGGTGGCGGTGATCTGGAAGCCCGCATCCACCAGGCCCTGCAGGAAGGTCTCCCAACCCGTGGAGGCCACCCTGTCCGTGCCTCCTTCTTCCTCCTCCCCCTCCTCGGTCTCCTGTTGCTTGAAGGCGTAGTAGAGGGAGAGGGGGTAGTGGGGGTGGGCCTTGGCCCGGAGGTTCTGGAAGACCCGGCGCATGCCCTCCTCGAAGTGGCGCTTGGCGGCCTCCCTGCCTCCCTGGCGGTAGGGGTCGGCCACCAGCTCCTCGGCCTTGGGGGTGAGGAGGGTGCGGAAGAGGCTGGGGTAGGTGTCCCCTAGGGACTTGCGGAGCCAGACGTAGAAGAAGTCAGAGAGGTCGGCGTAGGGAACGTTGTCGTAGTAGGGCGGGTCGGTGGAGATGAGGGGCGGGGTGGGCACCCCGTTTACTGAGTCCAGGGCGTTCCCCTGGCGGGCCTGGCCCTCGGGGTGGGCGGGGAGGGCTTCTAAGGCTTTGGCCACCCATTCAACTGCATCCATGAAGTTGCGCGTGGAATCAGAGAAGGGGTTTACCTCGGAGAAGTCCCAAACCATGGGGAGGGCTTGACGACCAAAGACCCCACCAACTTTCTCTCCGCCGCTTTGCCATCTCGATAGCGAGTTACCACTTTCTGCAAGGCGATCCAGGACAAAAGCCAGGTACACCCCCACCGCCTCCGCATAGGCCTTGGCCCCCCTTCCCCCTTCCGCCAGGGGGATGCCGTCATCGGACAGGCCCGCCTCGAGGGCATCCTGGTACACCCGCTCCCTGGCCTCCGCCACCAGGTCGGCGAAGGTGGTGAGGGCCACCAGCTGGCGGGGGGTGAAGAGGTCGGCGTGGGTGCTGAGGCCGTAGTTCTGCACCCGGAAGCCAAGGGCCTGCTCGGGAAGCTTCGTGTCCGGCCTCCACCTCGGCACCGCCCCCCTCGCCACCTCCTCGTGCTCTGGGGTGGGGGCGTGGTAGTTCCTCCCCTTTTCGCCCGCAGTCACGATGGCCATCAGCCTGGCCCCCAGGCGGCCCGCCTTCCCCTCCCTGCGCACGTGGTCCAGGGGGATGTGGGCCCCGCACACCAGACACCGCCCGCCCCGCCTGCCCACGGTGCCCTCCACGGGGGGCTTCTCCCCCCGCTCCACCCGGAACTGGACTTGGCCCTCCCGCACCTCGGGCACCACGTAGACCCCCTTGCCCGCCTTCTTGGAGAGCCAGAAGGAGCGCACCAGGGGGGCCTCCGCCCCGCAGGCGGGGTTGGGGCAGGCCACGGTGCGGGCCCAGAGCCAGGCG
Source organism: Thermus sp. FJN-A (assembly GCF_054655095.1). Classification (NCBI taxonomy): domain Bacteria; kingdom Thermotogati; phylum Deinococcota; class Deinococci; order Thermales; family Thermaceae; genus Thermus; species Thermus sp. FJN-A. The sequence goes on along the minus strand of NZ_BAAHSC010000205.1, from coordinate 986 downwards.
ATGACCGTTTCCCCGTCCAGGTCCAGGTAAAGGTGCCCGATGCGCTTCCTGGCCTCCTCCCGCATCCAGGCCCCGTAGTGGCGCACGTCCTGGGCCAGGCCTGCGGCTCGGGAAAAGGCACTATTCCCTATGGGCTTGGCCCGGTACTCCGGGTTCACCGGGGGCAACCCGGCAAAGCGGGCGGGGATTTCTATCAGGGCCTTGTTGATGAGGACGGCCACGGGGTTCAGGTCTCCCGCAAAGGCCCTCAGTCCCAGGCGCTGGGCCTCGAGGGGAATGGTGCCCCCTCCAGCGAAGGGGTCCAGGACCGGGGGGGCCTTTTCCAGGAGGGCTTGGATCCGCTCCTTGTCCCTGGGGGAGGCGGGGGGCTCCTCCCCCAGGGCACGGGCGAGGCTTTTGGCGATCTCGTAGCGGGCCTCCCCGATGACCCCGTTGTCCTTTTCCGCTTCCTCGGGATCTTTCACGCTGTCCCAGTTCACCAAGCGCTCCAAGAGCCCAAAGAGCCGCTGGCGCTCCGCCTTGGCCTCCTCCTCAGGCAGGTACTCCCCAGGGTCGTCCACCAGGCTGGCGAAGAGGACCGCCCGTGCCGAAGCCAGAGGCCGCCTGGCCCACCACAGGTGCAGGGTGGACGGGTGGCCGTGAAAAGAAAATCTCTCTTCTAAGGACTCCCGGTTGATGGCCTCGAGGGGTAGGGCAACCTCAATGAGCTTTCTCATGGGCTAGGGTCGTGTAAGGATTTATGTGTAAGGGCCCGTGTTTAATAGGGGGGCACACCTTAGCACGAGGAGGTGCCCCGTGGACCAGGATACCTTGCGGATCTTGCTGAGGGAAGCGGTGCGGGAGACAGTAGCCGAGGTTCTGCAGACGGTTCTGGAGCTGGACCGGACGGCCTTCTTGCAGGTGCACGGAGGCCGCAGGAACGGCTACTACCCCCGCAAGCTGGAGACCACCTTCGGCCAGGTGGACCTGAAGGTCCCTAGGGATCG
>NZ_BAAHSC010000204.1:0-436 GCF_054655095.1 Thermus sp. FJN-A | reverse complement strand
GGATTCGGTATCCGAGGGCCCCACAACCCCGCCCGGACAAGCCAGACGGTTTAGGCTCTTCCCCTTTCGCTCGCCGCTACTCAGGGAGTCGCTTTCGCTTTCCTCTCCTCTGGGTACTGAGATGTTTCAGTTCCCCAGGTTCCCCCCGCCCTAAAGGGCGGTGACCCGTGTTCCCACGGGCCGGGTTCCCCCATTCGGACATCCAGGGATCAACGCCCGCTACCGGCTCCCCCTGGCTTATCGCAGGTAGCCACGTCCTTCATCGGCTCGGGTGCCAAGGCATCCACCGTGGGCCCTTAGCATCTTGACCCTCAAAGACCACGCTCCACACGTGGCCCTGGGCTCCTATCCATCCACCCCAGCTTTCAAGATCCCCCGCCACCATCCAGGCAGCGCAAAGAAAAAACTACCAGACCAAAGCACCTGTGTCAAGGGG
>NZ_BAAHSC010000203.1:0-719 GCF_054655095.1 Thermus sp. FJN-A | reverse complement strand
CCCAGCTCATCCGAGGGGTTTGCATCCCCCACCGGTTCGGGCCTCCACTGGGTCTCACCCCAGCTTCACCCTGGCCAGGGCTAGCTCGCCCGGTTTCGGGTCCACGGCCGCGGACTAGACGCCCTGTTCGGACTCGGTTTCCCTACGCCTCCGCCTCAACGGCTTAAGCTCGCCCACGACCGTGAGTCGCCGGCTCATGCTTCAATAGGCACGCCACAACCCCTTGCGGGGCCGTGACTGCTTGTAAGCCCACGGTTTCAGGCTCTATTTCACTCCCCTCCCGGGGTTCTTTTCACCTTTCCCTCACGGTACTGGTCCACTATCGGTCACCCGGAGTACTTAGCCTTAGGCGGTGGTCCGCCCAGATTCCCCCAGGGCTCCACGAACCCCAGGGTACTCGGGTACCCTCACCTATCCCCCCACCTTTCGCCTACGGGGCTTTCACCCTCTCCGGCGCTGCTTCCCAACAGCTTCGGCTAGGCTAGGGATTCGGTATCCGAGGGCCCCACAACCCCGCCCGGACAAGCCAGACGGTTTAGGCTCTTCCCCTTTCGCTCGCCGCTACTCAGGGAGTCGCTTTCGCTTTCCTCTCCTCTGGGTACTGAGATGTTTCAGTTCCCCAGGTTCCCCCCGCCCTAAAGGGCGGTGACCCGTGTTCCCACGGGCCGGGTTCCCCCATTCGGACATCCAGGGATCAACGCCCGCTACCGGCTCCCCCT
>NZ_BAAHSC010000202.1:0-742 GCF_054655095.1 Thermus sp. FJN-A | reverse complement strand
CTGTTTATCGTTACTCATGCCGGCATTCGCACTTCCCTTGCCTCCAGCCGCCCTCGCGGGTCGGCCTTCCTCGGCATCGGGAACGCTCCCCTACCGCCTGGGGGTCGCCCCCCAGACCCGCAGCTTCGGCGCTGGGCTTAAGCCCCGATCATTTTCGGCGCAGCGTCACTCGACCAGTGAGCTATTACGCACTCTTTAAAGGATGGCTGCTTCTAAGCCAACCTCCTGGCTGTCTCAGCAACGCCACATCCTTTCCCACTTAGCCCAGACTTCGGGACCTTAGCTGGCGGTCTCGGTTGTTCCCGCGCTCGGACACGGACGTTATCGCTCGCGCCCTCACTCCCAGGCTCCCCCTGGGACCCTTCGGAGTTTGACAGGGTTTGGTAGGCTGGTGGGCCCCCTAGCCCTATCAGTGCTCTACAGGCCCCAGTCAGCGCCTGAGGCTGACCCTAAAGTCATTTCGGGGAGAACCAGCTATCTCCGGGTTCGGTTAGCTTTTCACTCCTAACCCCAGCTCATCCGAGGGGTTTGCATCCCCCACCGGTTCGGGCCTCCACTGGGTCTCACCCCAGCTTCACCCTGGCCAGGGCTAGCTCGCCCGGTTTCGGGTCCACGGCCGCGGACTAGACGCCCTGTTCGGACTCGGTTTCCCTACGCCTCCGCCTCAACGGCTTAAGCTCGCCCACGACCGTGAGTCGCCGGCTCATGCTTCAATAGGCACGCCACAACCCCTTGCGGGGCC
>NZ_BAAHSC010000201.1:0-681 GCF_054655095.1 Thermus sp. FJN-A | reverse complement strand
GGCTCATCACCCCAGAGAGCACCCCTTCTCCCGAAGTTACGGGGCTAACTTGCAAAGTTCCTTGGCGAGGGTTATCCCGCGCGCCTGAGTGCTCTCGCACCCGCCCACCTGTGTCGGTTTGCGGTACGGGTTCCCACGGGTTGTGCTTAGAGGCTTTTCTCGGCTCCCTGGCTTCGGGGGGTTGTCACCCTCACGGGCTTCCCCACCACGCAGAGCTTTTGGGGAGCGGATTTGCCTACCCCCCACCCTGCGCTTCTGGCCGGGCTCAGCCATGGCTCCGGTCCCCCTAGCCTAGAGCGTCCCCCCATCGCACCCGCGGGAAGGGCCGGAATATTAACCGGCTGCCCTTCGGCTACGCCCTTCGGCCTCACCTTAGGCCCCGCCTAACCCTACGCTGACGACCATTGCGTAGGAACCCTTGGGCTTACGGCGACAGGGATTCTCACCCTGTTTATCGTTACTCATGCCGGCATTCGCACTTCCCTTGCCTCCAGCCGCCCTCGCGGGTCGGCCTTCCTCGGCATCGGGAACGCTCCCCTACCGCCTGGGGGTCGCCCCCCAGACCCGCAGCTTCGGCGCTGGGCTTAAGCCCCGATCATTTTCGGCGCAGCGTCACTCGACCAGTGAGCTATTACGCACTCTTTAAAGGATGGCTGCTTCTAAGCCAACCTCCTGGCTGTC
>NZ_BAAHSC010000200.1:0-535 GCF_054655095.1 Thermus sp. FJN-A | reverse complement strand
CTGCCACGGGTAGGCCGCATCTTCACGGCCAGTTCAATTTCACCGGGTCCCTCGCCGAGACAGCGCTCCGGTCGTTACGCTTTTCGTGCAGGTCGGAACTTACCCGACAAGGAATTTCGCTACCTTAGGACCGTTATAGTTACGGCCGCCGTTCACCGGGGCTTCGGTTCAGGGCTTGCACCCCTCCCCTTGACCTTCCGGCACCGGGCAAGCGTCGCTCCCTATACCTCCTCTTGCGAGTTCGCAGAGAGCTGTGTTTTTGGTAAACAGTCGCCAGAGCCTGTTCACTGCGGCTCCCTAGGGCTCATCACCCCAGAGAGCACCCCTTCTCCCGAAGTTACGGGGCTAACTTGCAAAGTTCCTTGGCGAGGGTTATCCCGCGCGCCTGAGTGCTCTCGCACCCGCCCACCTGTGTCGGTTTGCGGTACGGGTTCCCACGGGTTGTGCTTAGAGGCTTTTCTCGGCTCCCTGGCTTCGGGGGGTTGTCACCCTCACGGGCTTCCCCACCACGCAGAGCTTTTGGGGAGCGGATTTG
>NZ_BAAHSC010000199.1:0-535 GCF_054655095.1 Thermus sp. FJN-A | reverse complement strand
CTGCCACGGGTAGGCCGCATCTTCACGGCCAGTTCAATTTCACCGGGTCCCTCGCCGAGACAGCGCTCCGGTCGTTACGCTTTTCGTGCAGGTCGGAACTTACCCGACAAGGAATTTCGCTACCTTAGGACCGTTATAGTTACGGCCGCCGTTCACCGGGGCTTCGGTTCAGGGCTTGCACCCCTCCCCTTGACCTTCCGGCACCGGGCAAGCGTCGCTCCCTATACCTCCTCTTACGAGTTCGCAGAGAGCTGTGTTTTTGGTAAACAGTCGCCAGAGCCTGTTCACTGCGGCTCCCCGGGGCTCATCACCCCAGAGAGCACCCCTTCTCCCGAAGTTACGGGGCTAACTTGCAAAGTTCCTTGGCGAGGGTTATCCCGCGCGCCTGAGTGCTCTCGCACCCGCCCACCTGTGTCGGTTTGCGGTACGGGTTCCCACGGGTTGTGCTTAGAGGCTTTTCTCGGCTCCCTGGCTTCGGGGGGTTGTCACCCTCACGGGCTTCCCCACCACGCAGAGCTTTTGGGGAGCGGATTTG
>NZ_BAAHSC010000198.1:0-424 GCF_054655095.1 Thermus sp. FJN-A | reverse complement strand
CCCAGTCAAACTGCCCGCCAAGCGCTGTCCCCCCACCCGAGGGTTAGGCCCCCAGCCGCATCAGGGTGGTATTTCACCGGCGCCTCCACCACCCCCGAAAGGGCGGCTTCGCAGGCTCCCACCTATCCTACGCAGACGCGACCAAGAGCCAACACCAGGCTGCAGTAAAGCTCCACGGGGTCTTTTCGTCCTGCCACGGGTAGGCCGCATCTTCACGGCCAGTTCAATTTCACCGGGTCCCTCGCCGAGACAGCGCTCCGGTCGTTACGCTTTTCGTGCAGGTCGGAACTTACCCGACAAGGAATTTCGCTACCTTAGGACCGTTATAGTTACGGCCGCCGTTCACCGGGGCTTCGGTTCAGGGCTTGCACCCCTCCCCTTGACCTTCCGGCACCGGGCAAGCGTCGCTCCCTATACCTCCTCT
>NZ_BAAHSC010000197.1:0-239 GCF_054655095.1 Thermus sp. FJN-A | reverse complement strand
CTTCCTTAGGGTCTCCGGGTGGACGGCCAGGACCAGGGTGGCCACCTCGGCGAAGGCCACCAGCCAGGGGACCACACTGGGGGTGAGGCCCGTGGCGTCGTCCACGACGAGGGTGACGGGGTTCACCCCTTCGGGGCGCTTGAGGGCCTTGAGGAGGCTCCTCGCCTTCTCCTCGTTCCCCGGGTAGCGCCTCTGCCAGGCCTTGAGGTCGGCCTCGAGGTCCCTCCCCCGCCCCCCCC
>NZ_BAAHSC010000196.1:0-471 GCF_054655095.1 Thermus sp. FJN-A | reverse complement strand
CTCCCCGCCGCTGTGGACGCTCGGGGGAGATCAGCCTGTTATCCCCGGGGTAACTTTTATCCGTTGATCGATGGCCCTTCCACACGGGACCACCGGTTCACTAGGCCCGGCTTTCGCCCCTGCTCGGCTTGCAGGCCTCACAGTCAGGCTCCCTTCTACCCTTGCGCTCTCCGGCGGATTTCCGTCCCGCCTGAGGGAACCTTTGGGCGCCTCCGTTACCCTTTAGGAGGCGACCACCCCAGTCAAACTGCCCGCCAAGCGCTGTCCCCCCACCCGAGGGTTAGGCCCCCAGCCGCATCAGGGTGGTATTTCACCGGCGCCTCCACCACCCCCGAAAGGGCGGCTTCGCAGGCTCCCACCTATCCTACGCAGACGCGACCAAGAGCCAACACCAGGCTGCAGTAAAGCTCCACGGGGTCTTTTCGTCCTGCCACGGGTAGGCCGCATCTTCACGGCCAGTTCAATTTCACC
>NZ_BAAHSC010000194.1:0-101382 GCF_054655095.1 Thermus sp. FJN-A | reverse complement strand
CTGCAACCCGACCCCATGAAGCCGGAATCGCTAGTAATCGCGGATCAGCCATGCCGCGGTGAATACGTTCCCGGGCCTTGTACACACCGCCCGTCACGCCATGGGAGCGGGTTCTACCCGAAGTCGCCGGGAGCCTTTGGGCAGGCGCCGAGGGTAGGGCTCGTGACTGGGGCGAAGTCGTAACAAGGTAGCTGTACCGGAAGGTGCGGCTGGATCACCTCCTTTCTAAGGAGCTAAAAGCCCGTTCCCGCGCTTTCAAGGTGCCCCGCTTAAGCCGGCGACCACCCCCCCATCAGGGGGGGGTTGGCTTTTTGGCCCCGCCGAGGCCTCGGCGGGGCCTTATGCCCTTTTCCCCTAGTTTTTGGCTCCGGAAAACCCCCGGGGGCCCCCATGCCGGCCTAGGCCGGCATGGGGTGGTGTCAGAACCCGCGCACGTTCAGGAAGGGCTCGGGGTGGGGGTGGCCCGAGGTGTTGGTCCAGCCCGCCGTGCTCTCGGCGTTTTGCAGGAGGGCCTGCTTGACCTGGGCCGGGGTGTAGGTGGGGTAGCGGGAGAGCACCAAGGCCGCGGCCCCGGCCACGTGGGGCGTGGCCATGGAGGTGCCGCTGATGGTGTTGTAGCTGGAAGTGGACGCGTTCCAGGTGGAGAGGATGGAGACCCCGGGGGCGGCGAGGTCCACGTCGGGCCCGTAGTTGGACCAGGAGGGCCAGTCGTCCTGCGCATTGGTGGCGCTCACGGTGATGACCTCATCGTAGGCAGCGGGGGTATGGTTGGCGGCGTCGTCCCCTTCGTTCCCCGCCGCCACCACCACGGTGATCCGGTAGTCGCAGACCGCCTTTTGGATGACGTTGTGGAAGGCGTTGGTGGAGCGGGTGCTGGGGCAGTAAAGGCCGTCCTGGTCGTCGGCGCCGCTTCCGCCCAAGCTCATGTTCACCACCTTGGGCTTGCCCCCGTTGTCGTGGGCGATGACCCAGTTGAGGCCCTGGACGATGCCGCTGATGGAGCCGGAACCCGAGCCAGAGAGCACCTTCACCGCCCAAAGCTCGGCGGCAGGGGCCACGCCCAAGACGCCCACCGCGTTGTTCACCGCGGCCACGGTGCCGGCCACGTGGGTGCCGTGGCCGTTGTCGTCGTCATAGGCCGCCTTGCACCTTCCCCGGCACTTGACCACGGCATAGCCCCCCTTGAGGTTGGTGAGGTCCTCGTGCCCCACCTTGATGCCCGTGTCCACCACGTACACGGACACCCCCGCCCCCTTGGCCGTGGTGGTGGGGGCGCCGATGCGCTCCACTCCCCAGGGGATGGTCTGCCCGTAGGCCCGGACTTCCTGGTCGGGGGTGAGGGCGTAGACCCGGGGGTCCTGGGCCAGGCGCTCCGCCTTGGCGGGGGAGAGGCCCCGCAGGATAACCGCCCCCAGGGCCTCGAGGCGGTCCTCCGCTCCGATGCTAAGCCCGTGCGCCCGCTCCAAGGCCGCGATTTTCTCGGCAACCCGGGCCCGGTCGGGAAGGCCGGGCTCGAGGACCGCAATGTACGTCCCCCCTCCGGGGAGGCCCTGCGGGGTGAGGCTTGCTTGCTGTTGGCAGGCGGCCAGGACCAGAAGGCCTAAAGCGAGAGCCAGTTTTTTCATCGCTCCTCCTTGCGGTACGCCAGGGACTTTACCCCTTGGGGACCCGGGGCGTCAAGGCCTATAGTGAACCCCATGGACTTCCTGGAGGCCCTTTCCCGCCCCCCCTTGGTCCTCGGGGTGGACCCCAGGCCCGAGCTCCACGGTCCCGAACCCTTGGCCCACCTCCGCCGCTACACCCTGGACCTCCTCGAGGCCCTAGCCCCCCGCCTGGCGGCGGCGAAGTTCCAGCTGGCTTTCTTTGAGGCCCTCGGGCCCAGGGGAATGGAGCTCCTGCTGGAGCTGGCGAGCGCGGCCCGGGTCATGGGCCTGCCCGTGATCTTTGACGGGAAGCGGGGGGACATCGGCTCCACCGCCGAGGCCTATGCCCGGGCCTACCTGGAGGCCTTCCCGGGGAGCGCCCTCACCGTCAACCCCTACCTGGGCCTGGACGCCTTGCAACCCTTTTTCCGGGCGGCCTCGCGCACCGGTGGGGCCCTCTTCGTCCTGGTGCGGACCAGCAACCCTGGGGCGGGGTTTTTGCAGGAACTCGGCGTGGAGGGGAAGCCCCTTTACCTCCGTCTGGCCGAGGCCCTGGCCCGGGAGGGGGAGGAGTACCGGGAGGGCTCCTGGAGCCGGGTGGGGATGGTGGTGGGGGCCACGGTGCCGAAGGCGGTTTGGGCCGTGCGGGCGTGCGCACCCCATGCCCCCCTCCTCCTCCCCGGGGTGGGGGCACAAGGCGGGGAGCCCCTGAAGGGGCCGGGGTTCTTGAACGCCGCAAGCCGCACCCTCTTCTACCCCGGGGGGAGGCCCCACCTGGAAGAGGCCTTGAAGGCGGCGGCCTTCCTTGCCGCTTTGGTAGAGTAGGAGGGATGGAGGTCCTGGAGCTTTACCGGAGGACGGGGGCTCTCCTCGAGGGGCACTTCCGCCTCAGGTCGGGCCTGCACTCCCCCCTTTTCCTCCAGTCGGCGGCCCTCCTCCAGCACCCCCTCTACGCGGAGGCGGTGGGGGAGGCCCTGGGCAAGCTCTTTGAGGAAGAGAAGGTGGACTTCGTCATCGGCCCGGCCATGGGGGGCGTGGTCCTTTCCTTCGTGGTGGCGCGGGCCCTCGGGGCCCGGGCCCTCTTCGCGGAGAAGGACGGAGAGGGAGGGATGGTCATCCGGAAAGGGCTCACGGTGAACCCGGGGGACCGCTTCCTGGCAGTGGAGGACGTGCTGACCACCGGGGAAAGCGTCCGCAAGGCCATCCGGGCGGCGGAGGCGCGGGGCGGGGTGTTGGTGGGGGTGGGGGCCATCGTGGATCGGAGCGGGGGGAAGGCGGCCTTCGGCGTGCCCTTCCGGGCCCTCCTTCGGCTGGAGGTGCCCCAGTACCCCCCTGAGGCCTGCCCCCTATGCCGGAAGGACCTGCCCTTGGAGGAGGTCTAGGGGTGGTGAAGGCGCTTTGGGGGTTCGTCCTGGTCCTCCTCGCCTGGGCCCAGGCCGCCCCGGAGGCCGTGGCCCGGGAGGCCGTGGCCCGTTGGCTCAAGGGGGAGCTTTCCCCAAAGCTGGAAGAGGTCCTCCGGGCTTCCCCGGAGGAGGCCCCCAGGCTCCTTGAGCGCTACGCCCTCTTCCCTCCCCCGCCCCGGGGGCTTTCGGTGAACCTGGAAAGCCCAAAGCGGGAGGGAAACCGGGTCTTCTTCCCCGCGGCGGCGGGGGAGACGGTGGGGGAGGTGGTGGTGCTCCTGGAGGGAGAGGAGGCCAGGCGGGTCTACTTCCGCCCCGAGGGGCTTAGCCTTCCCGCTTACCTCTTAAGCCCCACGGCCGGATGGGGTTTTTTCCTCCTCACCGTGTTTTGGCTCTTCCTCCTCCTCCAACCCTCCCCCTTCCGGGCCTGGCTTTCGCAGGCCTTGGCCCTGCTGCGGGACTATAGGGGCCTTTACCTTTTCACCAACCTCCTCCTGTACGGCCTCTTCGCCCTGGGGGCCCTCCTCGCCTACGCCATGCCTGGGCTCGCCCGGGCCCTCCAGGTCCTCTTCGGGGGGGCCTTGGAGGCCATGGGCCTCGAGGGGGCGGTGGAAAAGGGGGTCCTGGTCCTCGCCGGGGTTATCTTCCACTGGAACTTCAGCCAAGGGCTCCTCCTCACGGGGCTCGTCCCTGCCCTCCTCTTCGGCGTGCCCGCCCTCCTCTTGAACGCCCTCCGCTACTTGGTCTTCGGCTTCGCCCTCTCCCCGGCCCTCTTGGGAAGCGCCTTCCTCGCCCACCTGCCCACCCTCCTCCTGGAGCTCCAGGCCTACATCCTCGTCACCTTCGGGGGGCTCGTGCTCCTCGCCCGTGTGGCCGGGGGTAAGGGGTACCGGGAGGGGCTCCGCGGCCTCCTCCTCGCCTTCTACCTGGGGGCCCTCTTCCTCCTTCTCGCCGCCTGGTACGAGGCCTGGGAGGTGCGCTTCTTGCTATGAAGGTGGCGGTTCTGGGCGCGGGGGCTTGGGGCACGGCCCTGGCCGTGCTCCTCGCCAGCAAGGGGATTCCCACGGCCCTCTGGGCCCGGCGCAAGGAGCAGGCGGAGGCCCTGCGGGCCCACCGGGAGAACAAGGACTACCTGCCCGGGGTTGCCCTCCCCGCCTACCTCTTCCCCACCGCCGATGCGGAGGAGGCCCTCTCTGGGGTGGAGTTCGCGGTGGTGGCCCTGCCCTCCAAGGCCCTGGAGGAAACCCTGGCCGCCCTCCCCCTGGCCCCCTGGTACCTCTCGGCCACCAAGGGCCTTTTCTTCCGGGAAGGGTCGCTTTGGACCCCCAGCCAGGTGATCGCCCGCCTCACGGGACGCCCGGTGGCCGCCCTTTCCGGACCCAACCACGCGGAGGAGGTGGCCCGCTTCCTGCCCACGGCCAGCGTGGCCGCGGGGCCCTCCGCCCTTGCCCGGCGGGCCCAGGAACTCTTTTCTGGCCCCACCTTTCGGGTCTACACCAGCCGTGACCTGCGGGGCGTGGAGCTCGGGGGGGCAATGAAGAACGTCCTGGCCCTGGCGGCGGGGATGGTGGACGGCCTCCGCCTGGGGGATAACGCCAAAGCCGCCCTCCTCACCCGGGGCCTCAGGGAGATGGTGCGCTTCGGCACCGCCTTGGGGGGAGAGGAGGCCACCTTTTACGGGCTATCCGGCCTGGGGGACCTCCTGGCCACCGCCTACAGCCTTCACTCCCGCAACCGGGGGGCGGGGGAGAGGCTGGTGCGGGGAGAGCCCCGGGAGCGGTTGGAGGACCGGGGGGTGGTGGAGGGGCTTTACGCGGTGCAGGCCCTCATGGCCTGGAAGGGGCAAAGCGGGGAGGAGCTTCCCATCGCCGAGGCGGTCTACCAGGTGGCCTACGGGGGCCTGGACCCCTTGAGGGCCCTGCAGGGCCTCATGGCCCGGGAGCCCAAGGCGGAGTGAAGTGCGGGTCAGAAGAACTCCGCGAGGAAGCCTAAAAGCGCCGTGCGGAAGGCCTTGGGGTTTTCCAGGTTAGCCAGGTGGCCCGCCTCCGGGAGGATGAGCATGCGGGCATCGGGAAGGGCCTTCCACATGCCCTTGGCCTCCTCGGGCGGGGTGAGGGTGTCTTCCTCGCCCACCAGGACCAGGGTGGGCACCCCCATCCGGGAAAGGAGGGGGGTGGAGTCGGGGCGTTCCGCCAAGGCCAAAAGGCTTTCCGCCACGGCTTCGGGGGAGGCCTCCAGGATGAGCTCCCGGGCCTGGGCCACCACCTCGGGCCGGGTGGCCTGGGTGGTCCTCCCCAGGTGGCTTGGCAGGAGGGCCTGGGGCAGGAAGCCCACCCCCTCCCTCAGGACCCTTTCCCTTAGGGCGTAGCGGTTTTTCTTGGCCTCTTCGCTGTCGGGCCCCGCGCGGGTGCTGGAGAGGACGGCGCCCAGGAAGCGCTCGGGGGCCTTCCGGAAGAGCTCAAAGGCGAGGTAGCCCCCCATGGAAAGCCCCACGAAGACGGCTTGCTCCAGGCCCGCTTCCTCCATCTCCTGGAGCACCTTCTCCGCGGCCTTTCCCAGGGAAAGGCCCAGGTAGTGGGGGGCGAGGACGGGAAGGCGGCTTTTCAGGAGCTGGGCCTCCTTGGCCCACATCCTGGGGTTGTAGGGGAAGGCGTGCAGGAAGACCACGCCCCTCATGCTTCCTCCCCTACGGGCTCGCCCTTGAGGCCCAAGGCCTCGAGGCGGGCGATGAGGGCGGCGTCCGCCACGAGGACCACATTCTCCCGCCCCAGGGTCTTGGCCTGGATCCGCCCCTCCCGGGCCGCCTCCTTCCAGGCCTCCATAAGGTCCGGGTATTGCACCAGGAGGGGCGTCACCTTGTGGGCCGGGTAGCGCTTCACCTTAGGGCCTCCTCCAGGGCGTGCCAGGCCAGGGTGGCGCACTTCACCCGGGCGGGAAGCCTGGCCACCCCCTGGAGGGCGAGGAGGTCCCCCAGGGAGGGATCGGGGGGGGCGCCTTCCACCACCATGGCCTGGAACCTGCGGGATAGCTCCAGGGCCTCCTCTACCCTTTTGCCCTTCACCGCCTCGGTCATGAGGGAGGCGCTCGCCGTGCTGATGGCGCACCCCTGGCCCTGGAAGCGGATGTCGGCGATGGTGTCCCCCTCCAGGAGCACCATCACCTCCACCTGGTCCCCGCAAGAGGGGTTCATCCCCCCGGCCTGCCTTGTGGCCTGGGGCAGGACGCCGAAGTTCCTCGGGCTTTGGTAGTGCCGGAGGATGATCTCCCGGTAAACCTCGTCAAGGACGCCCATGGATTCTCCCATTATAGCCAGTCCCGGTACTTGGCGCGGATCCGGAGGAGGGCTTCCGCGAGGCGGTCCACCTCCTCCTTCGTGTTGTAGAGGTAAAAGCTCGCCCGGGCCGTGGCCGCGAGGCCGAGCTTCCGGTGCAGGGGCTGGGCGCAGTGGTGGCCCGCCCTCACGGCGATCCCCTCCTGGTCTAGGAAGGTGGCCAGGTCGTGGGGGTGGAGGCGGCCTAAGGTGAAGGGGATGACCCCACCCCGGTCCTCGCCTCGAGGCCCGTAGACCTTGAGGCCGGGGACCTCCTCGAGGCGCTCTAGGGCGTAGTCCAGGAGGGCCCGGTCGTGGGCGAAGACCCTTTCCATCCCCACCTCCATGAGGTAGCAGGCGGCCTCTCCCAGGGCGATGGCCTCGGCGATGGGGGGAGTGCCCGCCTCAAAGCGCTGGGGCGGGGGGGCGTAGGTGGAGCGGTCCACGTGGACCTCCCGGATCATCTCCCCGCCCCCCAAAAAGGGCATCATCCCTTCCAGAACCTCGTACCTTCCCCAAAGCACCCCGGCCCCCGTGGGGCCCAGCATCTTGTGCCCGGAGAGGGCGAAGAAGTCCGCCCCCAGGGCCTTCACGTCCACGGGGAGGTGGGGGGCGGACTGGGCCCCGTCCACCACCACCAAGGCCCCCGCCTCCTTGGCTTTTCGGGCGATCTCCGCCACCGGGTTGATGGTCCCGAGGACGTTGGACATGTGCACCAGGGAGACCACCTTGGTCCTCTCGGTGAGGAGGCGGTCCAGGGCGGAGAGGTCCAGCCTTCCCTCCTCCGTGAGGGGGATGGCCTTCACCTTCGCCCCCTTGAGGCCCGCCACCAGGTGCCAGGGGACGAGGCCCGCATGGTGCTCCATCTCGGTGACCAGGACCTCGTCCCCTTCCTTAAGGTTTCTCAAGCCCCAGGCGTAGGCCACCAGGTTCATGGCCTCGGTGGTGTTGCGCACGAAGACGATCTCCCTTTCCTCGGCGCCAAGGAAGCGGGCCATGCGGCGCCTGGCCTCCTCGTAGGCCTCGGTGGCCGCCACGGAAAGCCGGTAGGCTCCCCGGTGCACGTTGGCATTAAGCTCCTTGTAGTAGCGGTCCAGGGCCTCCAGGACCCGCTTGGGCTTCTGGCTGGTGGCGGCGGAGTCCAGGTAGACCAGATCCGGCCGCCCCGCAATCAAGGGGAAGGCTTCCCTTAGGCTGGTGAAGTCCATGCCTCCAGTTTAGCCCTAGGTACCCAGGCGCGCCCGCCTTAAGAGGAGGGCGTTGAGGGCTACCACCACCGTGGAAAGGCTCATGAAGAGGGCCCCGAGGGCCGGGGGAAGCAGGAGGCCAAAGAAGGGGTAGGCCGCGCCCGCGGCCAGGGGCAGGGCCACGATGTTGTACCCCGTGGCCCAAAAGAGGTTTTGGAGCATCTTCCTCCGGGTGGCCCGGGCCAGGTGGAGGAGGCGGACCACGTCCAGGGGATCGCTCTTGACCAGCACCACATCGGCGGATTCAATGGCCACATTGGTCCCCGCTCCGATGGCCACCCCAAGATCCGCCTCCAAGAGGGCAGGGGCGTCGTTGATCCCGTCCCCTACAAAGGCGGTGGGGCCTTGGGATTTTAGTTCCCGCACGATACGGGCCTTGTCCTGGGGTAGCACCCGGGCGCGGTAGCGCTCTATCCCCAGCTCCCGGGCCACGGTTCGGGCCACGGCCTCCGCGTCCCCGGTGAGCATCACCGGGGTGATCCCCATGCGCTTCAGGGCGTCTATCGCCTGCTTGGCCGTGGGGCGGAGGCGGTCGCGGAGGGCCAGGTAGGCGAGGACCCGACTTTCGTCCATCAGGGCCACCACGCTCTCCCCCCGGGCCTCGGCCTCCTCCAGGCCCTGCCGCAGGGAAGGGGGCACTTCCAGGCCCAGCTCCCCCGCCCACTCTGGGCGGCCCACCCGGTAGAGGCGGCGTTCCACCCGGCCCTCCACCCCTTTCCCGGGGATGGCCCGGAAGTCCTGGACCGAGGGGAGGGGAAGCCCCCGCTCCTTGGCGGCCTCCAGGATGGCCTGGGCCAGGGGGTGCTCGGAGAGGGCCTCGAGGGCCGCGGCCAAGGTTAGGGCCTCCTGCTCCCCAAGGCCATCCGCATACACCGCCCGCACCTCAAACTGCCCCTCGGTGAGGGTGCCGGTCTTGTCCAGGGCCACGTACCGGAGGCCCGTGGCCCGCTCAAAGGCCTCCCGGTTTCGGATGAGGATTCCCCTTTGGGCGGCCATGGCTGTGGCGTTGACCACCACCAAGGGTATGGCCAGGCCCAGAGCGTGGGGACAGGCGATAATCACCACGGTCACCGCCCGCTCCAGGGCGAAGGACAAGGATTCACCGCTGGCAATCCAAAAAATAAAGGTTAAGCTTCCACCCAGCACCGCCACGTAGAAGAGCCACCCCGCGACTCGTTCACCAAGGTCCTGAAACCGGCTCCGGGAAACCTGGGCTTCCTCCACCAGGCGCATGATCTGCCCCAGGGTGGTGGAGGTTCCGGTGCGGGTCACCCGGACCTGGATGGCCCCCTCCCCGTTTAACGCCCCGGCCAGGACCTCGTCCCCCACCCCTTTGGCCACGGGCCGGGACTCCCCGGTGAGGAAGGCCTCGTTCATGCTGGTGGCTCCTTCCACCACCACGCCGTCCGCGGGCACCTGCTCCCCCGGGCGGATGAGGATGAGGTCGCCTTCCTTTAGGGCCTCGGTGGGCACGTCCTCAATCCGGCCATCCCGGAGCCGGTGGGCCGTCTGGGGCATCAGCTTGGCCAAGGCCCTTAGGGCCTCCCCTGCCCCCAGGATGGCCTTCATTTCCAGAAAGTGGCCCAGGAGCATCACGTCCACCAAGGTGGCCAGTTCCCACCAGAAGGGTTTCCCCTTTAGGCCCAGCTCCACGGCCAGGCTGTAGATATAGGCCACGGTGATCCCCAAGGCCACCAGGGTCATCATCCCCGGCCGCCTTCCCCTTAGCTCCCGGAGGGCCCCCTGGAGGAAGACACCGCCGCCGTAGAGGTAGATCAGAGTTCCCAGGAGGAGGGGGATCCAGGAGGCTCCCTCCAAGGGGGGAAGGCCGAGGAGGCCCCGCACCTCCTTGGAGACGTAAAGGATCGGCAGGGTGAGGAGAAGCGAGACCAGGAAGCGATTCCGGAACATCTCCGGGGTATGGCCGGCATGCCGGTCCAAAGCCTTAGTAGAGGCAGTGTGGGAAGGGTGGTGATGGTGGTGGTGATGGTGGTGGGGAGGCATTAGCTCACCTCCAGAATCCCCATCATGCCCCGGTCCTCGTGCTCCACGATGTGGCAGTGGAAGACGGTCTTCCCGGGAAGGTTCCTAAGGGGAACCAGAAGGCGCACCACCTCCTTGGCCTTCAGGTTGACCACGTCCTTGAGGGCGCGGTAAGGAAGGGGCTTGCCGTTCACCGAGAGAACCTGGAAGGGGTGGGTGTGGAGGTGGAAGGGATGGTCCATGTCCCCTTGGTTGTCCACCTCCCAGACCTCGAGGTCCCCCGCCCGTCCCTGGAAGTCCACCCTGAGGTGATCAAAGGTTCGGCCGTTGATGAAGAACTTCCCGGCCATCATGTCCTCCGTGAAGGTGATGCGCCGGGTCACCCTGGCCTGGTTGGGGCTGAGGGCGGGCAGTTTGGCCAGGGCCTTGGGCAGGGGGAGGGGTTTGGGGCGGGGCGGGGCCACCAGGGTGAGGAGGGTTTGGGGCCTTTGGCTTGTTCCCATGGCCATTCCTCCGTGGCCCATGTCCTCCATCCCGCCCATCATGTGGACCCCTCGGTCGTAGGGAAGGGCGAGGAGGCGGAAAGCCCCTTCCTTCTGGAAGCGCACCAGGACCTCTGCCCGTTCCCCGGGGGCCAGGAGGAGTTCGGGGACCTCATAGGGTTCCTCCAGGAAGCCCCCGTCGCTGGCGATGAGGTAAAGGGGATGCCCTTCCAACTGGAGCCGGTAGTAGCGGGCGTTGCTGGCGTTCAGGAGGCGGAGGCGTAAAGTGGCCTTGCCGGCCCGCAAGGTGGGGCGGGAGGCCCCGTTCACCAGGACCAGGCTGCCCTCTTTGCCGTTGATCCAGTCCATGGGGGAATGGGCGGCGGGACGGCCCGATGCGAGCTCCAGGTCCTTGAGGACCAAAAGGTGCTCCTCGGCTTCCCGGAGTTCGGGAATCCCGTCCACGGGGCTTTCCACCACAATGGCCCCCGCTAGTCCGGCGAAGAGCTGGGGGGCCACCCGCCCGTGCAGGTGGGGGTGGTACCAGAAGGTGCCCGCCAGGTCCTGGGGCACGGTGAACTCGTAGCGCCAGGTTTCCTTGGAGGGTATCTCCAGGAGGGCATCGTCCACCTTAGGAGGGATGGGAAGCCCGTGCCAGTGCAGGTTCGTGGACTCGGGGAGGAGGTTTTCCAGCTCGAGGCGCACGGTATCCCCAGGGCGTACCCTAAGGGTGGGCCCCGGAAAGCTACCTCCATAGGTCCAAAGCCGCGCCTCCCGCCCGGCTACGGTAACGGGGGTGGGGGCGGCCTTCAGCCGCACCTCCAGGAGCCCTTCCCGGCTTTTGAGAACCGGGGGCTCGGGAAAGGAGGCCTGCCCCCTGGCCAGGGGGGAGAGGAGGAGGCCTGCCGTGAGCTTAATAAGGGTTCGGCGGTCGGTATTCATACCCTTAGAGGATAGGGGAGGTTTGTAAAGGAAGTATAAAGGTCCCTCCAGAACCCCCTAGAGTTTGGCCAAAGCTTTCTCCAGCCGGTTTCTCGCCTCCTCGGCTACGGGTTTGAGCGCCTCCTGGGTTTCTGTAGGAAGGACCCGGAACATCTCCCTGGGATCCTGCAAGAGGACCTCCACGCCCTCTGGCCCCTCCTTGAGCACCGCATTGCAGGGGAGGAGGAGGCCGATATCGGGCTCGGCCTCGAGGGCCTTGGCCGCCAGGCTGGGGTTGCAGGCTCCCAGGATCAGGTAGGGGGGCCTTTCCAGGCCCAGGCGGGCCTTGAGGGTGGCGGCCACGTCGATCTCCGTGAGGATGCCGAAACCTTCTTCCCTTAGCGCGGTTTCCAACCGGGCCCGGGCCTCGGCCAGGCTGGTCTTCAGGGTTTTCCTTAAGTCCGTCATGGTACCCTCCCTACCTAAAGGGTAGCGGAACCTGAGAGAAAAGGCCTTTCGTGAAAGTTGTATTGAGAAGTTTTGGGGGGTATAGGAAAGGCCCTGGGCCCCGCCCGGGGCAGCTGCCCCGGGCAAGGGCCCTACCGGGGTCACTCTCCCAGGAAGAAGCCATGCCAGGTGTGGACCCAGACCTCCCCCGTGTAGGCATTCACGGAAAGCATGCCCTCCACCTCCTTGCGCCCGAAGTCAAAGGTGTAGTAGCCGGGGAAGGCCCCAGCCTCCAGGACCCGGGCCCCCGGGAGGTAGCCTTTTAGGAAGGTCTCGGCCAGCTTTTTGGCCTCCTCCAAGGGGAAGCGGACGGGAGCCTGTACCGGGCCTCCCATCATGCTGTAACGGGTGTTCCACATCATGTTGGGGCCGGGCTCCGGGGAGACCACCCCGGTGTAGCGGTCGGCGATAAGCTCAAAAAGCCCCTGCCCTTTCTCGTCCACCACCTGGGCGTAGTAGTTTTGGCTGAAGGCCATGAAGTCCTTAAGGCGTGCCCCCGGGTAGATGCGCTTGGCGTAAGCCTCCATTCGCGCTTTGGCTTCTGCCTGGGGAATGGGGCGGGCTTCCGGGGGGTAAACCGCCATCATGCCCATCATCCCGTGACCCCCCATCATGCCGTAGCCCATCATCCCCGGGCCGTACTGGGGGCCATAGCCCATCATCCCCGGCCCAAAGCCCCCCATCATGCCCTGGGTGAGGGCGAGCCCCAAGAGCAGAAGGGCCGCGAGGCCTAAAAAACCGATCCGTTTCATGCTTCCCCTCCTTCCAGTTCCTTCTTGAGCTTTCTAAAGGTTGCCTCGTCTAACTCTCCCTTGGCGTAGCGGAGCCTTAAGGCCTCCAGGGCGTCGTCCCTGCCCTTTCGGCCTTCCCGCCCTTCCAGGGCCTTAAAGCCCAGGTAGGCCAGGAGGACGAGAAGGCCCAGGAAAAGGAGCATGTTGAAAAGCCCAAAGAAGCCTCCGAATCCGCCCATTCCGCCCCAACCCATCATGCCCATCGTGCACCTCCACCTATACCCTAGGCCTGTATTGTTAAGCTCCTATAAAGCGGGGCGGGTAGACTGGTAGGGTGGTCCGCAAGCGCCTCTTCGCCCGCATCTATCCGTGGCTTTCCGCCCAGCACGAGGCCCTGGTGGCGGAGAGGAAGCGGGTCCTCTTTCAGGGGGCCCTTGGGCGGGTGAGGCCGGGGGAGGTTCTGGAGATCGGCCCTGGGCCTGGGACCAACCTGGCCTACCTGCCCCCCGGGGTCCGGTACCTGGCCCTCGAGCCCAACCCCTTCTTCCACCCCCGGCTCAGGGCCCGGGCGGGGGCCTTGGGGATAGACCTCACCCTCCTTTCCGGGCGGGCGGAGGCCATCCCCCTCCCCGGGGGAAGCGTGGACCTGGTGGTGGGGACTTTGCTCCTTTGCTCCGTGGCGGACCCCGAAAAGGCCCTGGAGGAGGTCCACCGGGTCTTGCGGCCGGGCGGGGCCTACCTCTTTCTGGAGCACGTGGCCGCTTCCCAAGGGACCCCTTTGCGCTTCCTCCAGGGGGTGGCCACGCCTTTGTTCGCCTTTTTCGGGGATGGGTGCCACCCCAACCGGGAGACCCTCTCCCTGGTCCAGGCCCGCTTTCCCCGGGTAGAGGCGGAGGCCTTTTCCCTGCCCCTCCCCGTGGTGGCCCCCCACGTGGCGGGACTTGCCTTCAAGGAAGGAGGGCCCGGAGGTAGCCTTCGAGATCCTTTGGCTTAAGCTCCCCCACGTGCCGGGCGAGGACACGGCCCTCAGCGTCTATAAAGAAAGTCTCGGGAAGACCGTAGACCCCGTAGTCAATCCCTACCCGGCCCCTGGGATCGGCCACGCTGGGAAAACTCAAGCCGAACTCCTGGATAAAGGCCAGAGCCGCTTCCTCGGTGTCCTGGAAGTTCACGCCCAAGAAGAGCACCTGGTCCTGGTACCGTTGCCAGTAGGCTTCCAGCATGGGGGCCTCCCGGCGGCAGGGCGGGCACCAGCTGGCCCAGAAGTTAAGGACGATGGGCCGGCCGAAGTGCTGGGAAAGCCGAAGCTCCTCTCCCCAAGCCGCCCGGTAGGGGAGGAGGACCGGTAAGGTAAATTCAGGGGCGGGCTTCTGCTTCTCCGCCAGCACCGAGGGGAGGAGGGAGGGATCCCGGCGTAGCCCGAAAAGAAAGAGCCCAGCCATCAGGGCCAGGAGGGCAAAGACGATCCCGAAACGCATGGAACCTCCTAAAGGAACCAATAGACCACCGTGTCGTAAAGCCCGGCCAGGAGAAAGACCAAGCCCGCTAGCCTTCCGCTTGAGCTCCCTAGCCTTTTTAGCCCCCTCAGGGTTGGTCCGCGGTCGTGCCCCCGCCGGAAAAGGGCGAGGAGAAGAAGGACCGGGACCCCCGTGCCCAGGGCGAAGAGGGTGGGGAAGAGGAGGCCTAGAGCGCTGGTGGCGGCGGTGGGGAGCAAGAGCCCGAAGAAAAGCCAAAAGAGCGTGGGGCAAAAGGCCAGGCCGAAGGCCACGCCCAAAGCGAAGGCTCCCAGGTGGCCACCTCGGTCCTCCGCCCACCTCCCAAGCCTTGCCAAGCCCCAGCCGGGGGCGGGAAGGTGGAGGAGGCCCAGGAGGTGGAGGCCCAAAAGGAGCATGAGGGGCCCCAAGGCTTTCCGCACCCAGGCTAAAAACCCCCCGGAGGCGGCGAGGCCCAAAAGGGCCAGGGCCCCAAGAAGGGAGTAAACCAGGGCTTTCCCCAGGAGAAAGGCCCCAAAGCGGCTCCAAAAGCCTCCTGGGGTGGGCCGGGCAAGCCAGGCCAAGGCTGCGGCGTTGGTGGAAAGCTGGCAGGGAGCCAGGGCCCCCAGAAGCCCCAGGAAGAGCGCCCCCACCTCGGGTAGCCCCAGGTTCCGCCTCAGCCCGTCTAAGGGCCCGGCCAAAAGGGCAAAGGGCTTGGAGGCAAGGCCGTAGAGGACCCCCACCACCTGGGTGAGCCACGGGCCTAGCGCCAAGAGAAGGGCCCAAAGCCCGGCCAGGGCCAGCCAGGGAAGAAGGGACCGCGCCCTCATGGGCTTTTCCAGACCCGTCCCTGGCCGTCTATGAAGACGAGTCTTCCCGCCTCCTGGGGGTGGGCGGCGAGGGCCAGGACCGTGCCCTGCCAGAGCCTTTTCCAGCCCACCGGGGTCCTCTGCCAGAGGCCCGTCTTCCCTCCGAGGTAGAGGGTTCCCGCCCCTGCCGCGAGGGCGTAGATCTCCCGCTCCGGGGTCGGCACCTGGGTGAAGGTCTGGCCGCCGTCTGGGCTTTGGTAGAGGCCCTGGCCCATGGGGGCCACGTAAAGGGTCTTCCCCTGGAAGACCATGGCCGCCATGTCCGCTCGGGGAAGCCCTTTAGGGGCGATGGGCCTAAAGCTTTTTCCCCCGTCTTGGCTGAGGAAGTAGCCGGAGGTGGCCTCGAGGGCGAAGTGGAAGCCCCCTGAGGCCGCGTAGCCGTGGAGGTCCATGGCGGGAAGCCCCTTGGGGCGGAGGTTTCGCCAGGTCTTGCCCCCGTTTTGGCTTTCGGCCAGGACCCAGTGCCCGGCGGCCAGGACCCGCGTGCCTTCCAGGGTTAAGGCCATGGCGTCAAACCCCATTTTTCGCACCAGGTCCTGCCAAGTCCTGCCCCCGTCCTTAGAGACCTGGATGCCGTCGTGGTGGCCGAAGAGGAGCGAGCCGTCGGGAAGCCAGAGGAGGGCGTGGACGTCCCGGGTGGCCACCTGGCCCACCGGGGTTTGGGCCAAGGCCCCAAGGCTTAGGAGGAAAAGGCCTACAAGGCGCCGCATCCCCCACCTCCTATCGGGAAAGCCTGAGCCCCGTGAGGCAGGTGGGGCTATCCCGGAAGGTGGCCATGGGGGCTTGGGCCACCCAGTCCCCCTGGCGGACCTCGAGGGTGTAGCGGCGGTTTCGCGGGAGCCAAAGCTCAAAGAAGCCGTCCCTGCCCGTCTGCACCTGGGCCTTGAGGACCTCTTTCTCCCCTTCCAGCACCCGCACCGCAAACACCTCCCCTTGGAGTTCCCCCGTGCAGCTGGAGAAGTAGTGGACCTGGCAGGGGTGGGTGCGGTGGCGGTAGGGGGCCACCGCCAGGAGGAAGCGGTCCTTCAGGGCCACCTGGGCCTTGCGGCCATCGGGAAACTCAAAGAAGAGGGCCTCGGAGGTCACGTAGCTCACGACCCTTTGCCCTTCCTCCCTCCACCGCTTAGCGAGGGCCAGGGCTTCCTCCGGGCTAGCACCCTTGAGCGCCTCGGGCGTGGGGGCCTGGGCCAGGCCTAGGGCCGCACCCACCAGGAAAAGGGCGAGGAGCTTCCTCATGGCCCCCACGCTATTCCCCCTTCGTTAAGCCCGTGTAAAGGGGAAGGGTGAAGCGGAAAGCGCTGCCTTGGCCTGGCTCGCTTTCCGCCCAGATTCTCCCCCCCATGGCCTCCACCAGGCCCTTGGCGATGGTGAGGCCCACGCCCGTGCCCCCATCCTTGCGGCTGCGGGAGGGGTCGATGCGGTAAAAGCGCTCAAAGATGCGGGGGAGGTGCGCTTCCGGGATGCCGGGCCCGGTATCCTCCACGCTGAAGAGGACCTCCTTGCCCCGATCCTCCGCCTTCAGGCGGACCTCCCCTCCTTCCGGGGTGTGGCGCAGGGCGTTGGAAAGCAGGTTGGCGAAAACCTGCAAAGCCCGCTCCTCGTCCGCCAGGACCAGGGGCAAGGTGGGGGTGGAAAACACCCGGAGGGCGACCCCCTTGGCCTGGAAGGCGGGGAGGAAGCGCTCCACCGCCCCTTCCAAGAGGGCCTTGGGGTCCAGGGGCTTGGGGTGGAGGACCACCGCCTTGGCCTCCACCTGGGAGACGAGGGCCAGGTCCTGGACCAGGCGGGCCATGGCCCGAACCTCCCGCTCTATGCTCCGGGCCACCTGCTCTGGGGCCATGACGCCGTCGGCCAAGGCCTCCGCGTAAGCCTGGAGGGCGGAGAGGGGGGTCCTGAGCTCGTGGGCCACGGTGCCGATGAGCTCCACCCGGGTCTTTTCCACCTGCTCCAGGGCCTCGGCCAGGCGGTTGAAGTGAAGGGCAAGCTCCCCGAGTTCGTCCCGCTCCAAGACGGGCAGGCGCACCCGGTACTCTCCTTGGGCCATGCGGCGGCTTCCTTCCATGAGGAGCCGGGCGGTGCGGGCAACCCGGAGGCTGGCGAAGGAGGCGGTGACGGCGGCTCCCAGGGCGGCGAGGGGCAGGGCCGCAAGGAGGGCGGCGGTGAGGGTGGAGCGAAGCCCCTCCTCCAGGTCCCGCCGCAGGGCTTCCCCCATCATCAGGCCCCCCATCATGGAGAGGGCATGGTACATGCGCTCCACGTGCCCCCGGTAGAAGGAGGGAGCGAGCGCCTCGGCCAGGAGAAAGAGGAGGACAAGCGCTAAGAAGGCCACCAGCAGGTGGCTCAAGAAGAGCTTGAGGAAAAGGCGCATGCTCAGGGGCCTTCCCGGAAGCGGTAGCCTACCCCCCGCACCGTCTCTATGAAGCGGGGATGGTCCGGGTCGTCTCCGAGCTTTTTTCTAAGCCCGGCAATGTGGACGTCCACCACCCGGTCCACCCCGGGAAAGTCGGGGCCCCAGACCTTTTCCAAAAGCCTTTCCCGGCTGAAGACCATGCCCGGGTGCTGGGCCAGGGTGAGGAGCAGGTCAAACTCCAGCGGGGAGAGGGAGAGGGGCTGGCCCTCCAGGAAGGCCTGGCGCTCCCGGGGGAGGAGGCGGAGGGGGCCGTAACAGAGCTCTTCCCTAAGCCCCACCCGCCTGAGGAGGGCCTTGACCCGGGCCACCACCTCCTTGGGACTGAAGGGTTTCACCACGTAGTCGTCGGCCCCTAGCTCCAAGCCCTGGACCCGCTCCTCCTCCTCTCCTCTTGCGGTCAGCATGAGCACGGGAAGCTCCGGCCGTTCCCGGCGGATTTCCGCCAAAACGTGGAATCCGTCCAGTCTCGGTAGCATGAGGTCCAGGATGACCAGGTCGGCCCGGGGGAAGAGCTCCAGGGCCTTTTCGCCGTTTTCCGCCTCCAGGACTTCAAACCCGGCCCCCCGGAGGTAAGCCCCCAGGACTTCCAGGAGGGCCGGGTCGTCGTCCACCAGAAGGACCTTCATGCGAGGTCGCGCTTCAGGCGCTCAAAGGTGTCCCGGTCTATCTCCCCCCGGGCGTACCGCTCCCTTAGGACCTCCAGGGCCCGGTCCCGCCTCTCCGGGGCGAGGGCACGGACCAGCCAGTAGACGAAAAGGCCCAGAAGCACGAACCAGAGGAGGCCAAGGATTGGCCCCCACCAACCCAGGTACCAGCCGCTTCCGCACCACCACATATCCTTCACCTCCCGGTTTCAGCCTAGCCCCGTCCGGTTAAGCCACGGTAAAGCCCCGCGGTTGGAAGCCCCTCAGCCTGAGGGAGTTGGTGAGGACAAAGAGGCTACTAAGGCTCATGGCCCCTGCCGCCAGGATGGGGTTTAGGAGGAGGCCGGTGAAGGGATAGAGGGCCCCGGCGGCCACGGGGATGAGGAGAACGTTGTAGGCATAGGCCCAGAAGAAGTTGAGGTAGATGGTGCGCAAGGCCCGCCGCGAGAGGAGGACGGCATTGGCCAAACCCCAGAGGCTCGGGGAGAGGAGGATCACGTCCCCGGCCTCGAGGGCGATGTCCGTGCCCGTGGCCAGGGCGATGCCCGCGTCCGCCTGGGCCAGGGCGGCGGCGTCGTTAATGCCGTCCCCCACGAAGATGACCCGGCGCCCCTCCGCCTGTAGGCGCCGGATGGCCTCCACCTTGCCCTCAGGGGGCACCCCGGCCAGGACTTCGCCCATCCCCAGGGCTTCCGCCACCCGCCGGGCGGGAACGGGGTGGTCCCCGGTGAGGAGGACGGGCCTGAGCCCCATGCCCCTCAGGGCTCCCACCACCGCCTGGGCCTCGGGCTTGGGGGGGTCAAAGACGCCGAAGGCGGCGAGGAACCGTCCCTCCTCCGCCAGGTAGAGGGGGGTGTGCCCCTTTTCGGGGAGGGCCAGGGCCTCCTGGGGTAGCGTTAGGCCCAGCCTCGCCATGAGGGCCTGGCTCCCCAGGAAAAGCCTCCTTCCTCCCACCACCCCTTCCACCCCCTCTCCGGGGAGGGCCCGCACCGCCTCGGCCTCGGGGAGGGAAAGCCCCTTCGCCGCCTCCAGGATGGCCTTGGCGATGGGATGCTCGCTTCCCCTTTCCAGGGCGGCGGCAAGCCGCAGGGCCTCCTCTTCCTCCAGGCCGAAGGCCAGGACCTCGGTGAGGGAGGGCCTGCCCAGGGTGAGGGTTCCCGTCTTGTCCAAGACGATAGTGTCCGCGCGGGCCAGGGCCTCGAGGGCCGTCCCCTTGCGGAAGAGGAGGCCCATCTGCGCGGCCCGTCCCGTGGCCACGGCGATGGCCGCCGGGGTGGCGAGGCCCATGGCGCAAGGGCAGGCGATGAGGAGCACGGAGAGGGTGGCCACGAAGGCGTGGGAAAGGCCGGGGCCTAAGAGGAGCCAGAGGAGGAAGGTGAGGAGGGCGATTCCCAGGACCACCGGCACGAAGACGCTTGCGATGCGGTCGGCGAGCTCCTGCACCTTGGGTTTGTGGCCTTGGGCCTCCTCCACCAGCCGGGCCATCTGGGCCAGCACCGTGGCCTCACCCACCCGGCTGACCCGGACCAACAAGGCCCCTTCCCCGTTCACCGTGCCCCCCACCACTTCCTCCCCCGGCCCCTTGGCCTTGGGGATGGGCTCCCCGGTGAGCATGGACTCGTCCACGTGGCTTCGGCCCTCCACCACCACCCCGTCCGCGGGGATGCGTTCCCCCGGGAGGACCCTTACCAGGTCCCCAGAGATGAGGGCCAGGGCAGGGATTTCCTTTTCCTCCCCCCCCGCCACCACCCGCGCGGTCTTGGGCCTTAGCGCCAGCAGCTTCCTTATAGCCTCCGAGGCCTTGCCCTTGGCCCCTTCCTCCAGGTGCTTGCCGAGGAGGATGAGGGCCAGGATCACCGCCCCCGCTTCCAGGTAGAGGTGGCGGGCCTCCTCGGGGAAGAGCCCGGGAAAGAGGAGGACCAGAAAGGAGTAGAGGTAGGCGCTGCCCGCCCCCAGGGCCACCAGGGTGCTCATGCCGAAGGCGAGGTGCCTGGCCTCGGCGAGGGCTTGCCGGAAGAAGCGCCTTCCCGCATAGAGCACGGGCAAGGCGGCGGCGGCCTCCAGCCAGCCGGGGAAGTGGGGGAGGGGGAGGAGCATGGGCCCCATGGCGAGGAGAAAGGTAAGGAAGGCGAAGGGCAGGGCGAGGAGGAGGTCTTTCCGGTAGGTGGGCACGGGCTGGGCCCTTTCCTCCTCCACCGTCAAGGGCTCGTACCCCGCCTCCCGGATGGCCTGGTGCAGGCGGGGCAGGCTCACCGTGTCCGGCAGGTACTCCACGAAGGCCTTCTCCGTGGCCAGGTTCACGCGCACCGCAAGTACCCCGGGAAGCTTGGCCAGGGCCTTTTCCACCCGCGCCACGCAGGCGGCGCAGGTCATGCCCTTCACGGGGATCTCGGCCCGGGCCACCACGGGCTCGTACCCGGCCTCCTCCACCCGCTTTAGGATTTCCCGCAGGTCCACGCCCTCCTGCAGGCGCAAGAAGGCCTCCTCGGTGGTGAGGTTGACCCGGGCCTCCTCCACCCCGCTGGCGCGCTTGAGGGCCCTTTCCACCCGCGCCACGCAGGCGGCGCAGGTCATCCCGCGGACCCCCACCTTCACTTCAAGAGCCATAGCCTGAAGGCGTGCATCTCCCGGGCCTGGGCCAGGACGATGTCCCGGGCCAGGTCCAAGACGCGGCGGTCCTTGGCGGTGGAGAGGGCTTCCAGGGCCATCTCCACCGCCCCCTTGTGGTGCAGGAGCATGAGGGCCACGAAGGCCCGGTCAGGCTCCTGGGCGGCCTTGAGCTCCTGGAGCATGGCCGCCATCTCCTTCTCCATGGCGGCGTAGGCGGCTTGGTCCAGCCCGCCCAAGCCCACCAACCAGCTCCGCATGAGGGCGATCTCCCGTTCTTGGTCCTTGAGGATGGCCTCGGCCCAGGCCCGGACCTCCCGGTCCTTGCCCTTCTCCAGAACGAGGCGGGCCATGGCCAAAGCCCCTTCGTGGTGGGCGATCATGGCGGAGAGAAAGGCCCTCTCCCCGGAACCCGTAGGGGCGTGGTGGGCGTGTTGGGCGAAAACGGGTACGAGCCAAAGGAGAACCAGGGTCAGGTAGCGCACGCTTGACCTCCTAGCGGTACTTGAGGGCTTCCATGAGCTCCTCCACGATCTCCTCCACGTCCCCCCGCTCGTGGGCGGTGGCCACGTGGTCCTTGAGGTGGGCCCTCAGGACCATCTCCCCCACCCGGTCCAGGGCCCCCTCCACCGCCTTGAGCTGCTTGAGGACGTCCACGCAGTAGGCGTGGGGATCTTCCAGCATGCGGAGGATGCCCTCCAGGTGGCCCTTGGCGGAGAGAAGGCGCTTTCTCGCCTCTTCCCTCACCTTGGGGTCCAGGTGCAAGTGGGCGCGGGGCATGGGGTTTTAGCCAGCCAGGGCCGCCCGGTAACCCTCCTCCTCCACCGCGTGGATGAGGGCCTTTGGGTCCGCCTTCCCCTCCACCCAGGCCTCGCCCCGCTCCAGGCTCACCTCCGCCTTCTCCACCCCGGGCACCCGCAAGAGGGCTTTCTTCACGGCCATCACGCAGTGGTTGCAGGTCATCCCTTCCACCTTTAGCTTCAGCATCCCTAACCTCCCCCCACCCCAGGTGGGGTGGGTATCTTCACCCTATCCCTTCCCCCTCCTTCCGTCAAGGACAAAAACCTCAAAGCGGAAGTGGGCCCGCCCCCCAAAAGGCGGGCCCACCGGCCACAGAGTGGGGGCCCTAGAGATCCAGGAGAACCGTATCCCCCTCCAGCCGGGCGGGGAAGACCTTGACCGGCTTGGGGGCGGGCAGGGTCTGCCTTCCCGTCCTCAGGTCAAAGCGGGCCCCGTGCCGGGGGCAGACGATCTTCCCGTCCTCCACCTCCCCCTCGTGCAGGGGCCCGTCGTCGTGGGTGCACACGTCCTCCAGGGCGAAGACCTCCTCCCCCGTGTAGAGGAGGAGGATGGGCTTCCTGTGCTCGGGCCGCCGCACCACCAGGCGGCCTCCTTGGAACTCACCAAGCTTAGCCACGGGGGTCCACATGCTAGATGCGCACCTTCTCCTCGATGACCGCCTCGATGTGGGCCCTTAGGGCCTTCAAGGGGATGCGGGTGAGGACGTCGGCCAGATGGGCCTTGACCAGGAGTTCCTGGGCCAGGGTGCGGGGAAGGCCCCGGGACTGGAGGTAGAAGAGCTGCATCTCGTCCACGGGGGCGGTGGTGGAACCGTGGGTGCAGCGCACGTCGTTGGCCCCGATCTCCAGCTGGGGGATGGAGTCCACCCGGGCGGTGGGGGAGAGGATGAGGTTGCGGTTGGCCTGGTAGGCGTCGGTCTTCTGCGCCCCCCGTTCCAGCTTGATGAGGCCGGAGAAGACCGCCCGGGCCTCGTCCTTCACCGCGCCCTTATAGAGGAGGTCGCTTCGGGTGTGGTGCTCCACGTGGTGCTGCAGGGTGTAGTGGTCGAAGTGCTGCCTCCCGTGGCCGAAGTATAGGCCCAGCATCTCGCTTTCCGCCCCCGGGCCCAGAAGTTCCGAGGCCACCTCGCTCCGGGCGTAGGTGCCCCCCAGGTTCACCACCAGGTCGTTGAGGGTGGCGTCCCGCTCCAGGAGGGCCCGCTGGCGGTGGAAATGCCACACCCCCTCCCCGAAGGTCTGGACGTGGGCGTGGCGGAGCCTGGCCCCAGGCCTCAGGACCATCTCCGTGGCGGAGAGGTGGAGGGTGGGGGGGAGGTCCAAGGAGAGGTACTCCTCGATGTAGGCGGCCTTGGCGTTGTCCTCCAGGAAGAGGAGGCTCCGCCCCGCCGAGGCCCTGCCCCCCTCCACGAGCACCTTGAAGACCCCGAGGGGCTTCTCCACCTCTAGCCCTGCGGGCACGTAGAGGAAGGCCCCGTGGGTGAAGAGGGCGCTGTTCTTTGCGGCGAACTTGTCCTCGGTGTGGACCGCTTGGAAGAGGGCGGCCTCCGCCTTCTCGGGGTGGGTCCTCAGGGCCTCGGCCAGGGAGGTGAAGACCAACCCCTTTTGCGCCAGCTCCTCCGGCACCTCCCTGTAGACCAGGTCCGGCCCCACGAAGACCAGGAAGCCGGAGACGTCGGTCCTCTCCAGGCGGCGCCGCACGGGTTCGGGGAGCTCGTCCCGGGAGAGCCTGAGCCCCTTGGGGGCTTCCACCTCCGCTTCCAGGGGAGCCTCGGAAAGGTCGGTGTAGCGCCAGTTCTCGTCCTTCTTGCTGGGGTAGGGAAGGCGGGCGAAGGCCTCCAGGGCCTTGAGCCTTTGCGCCCGCACCCAGGCGGGCTCGCCCAGGGCCTGGGAGATGGCCTCCACCTGCGTCTTGTCCAGTACCGGCATCGCGTCTCCTTGCATGGGAAGATGGGGATTCCCTTAGCCCACGGAGCCTTCCATCTCCAGCTCAATGAGCCGGTTCAGCTCCACCGCGTACTCCAGGGGCAGCTCCTTGGCGATGGGCTCGATGAAGCCCCGCACGATGAGGGCCGCGGCCTCGTCCTCCTTCAGGCCCCGGGTCTGAAGGTAGAAGATCTGCTCGTCGTTGATCTTGGAGACGGTGGCCTCGTGGCCCACGTGGGCGGTGTCCTCTTCAATCTCGATGTAGGGGTAGGTGTCCGTGCGGCTTTCCGGGTCGATGAGGAGGGCATCGCACTCCACGTTGGCCCTGGCGTGCCGGGCCCCGTCCAAGACCTTCACCAGGCCCCGGTAGCTGGCCCGCCCTTCCCCCTTGGATATGCTCTTGGAGACGATGGTCCCGGAGGTGTGGGGGGCCCCCAGGACGATCTTGGCCCCGGTGTCCTGGTGCTGCCCGGTCTTGGCGAAGGCGATGGAGAGGATCTCCGTGCGGGCCCCGGGCTCCAGGAGGTAGCTGGAGGGGTACTTCATGGTGACCTTGGAGCCCAGGTTGCCGTCCAGCCACTCGTGGAAGGCATCCCCGTAGACCAGGGCCCTCTGGGTCACCAGGTTGTACATGTTGGTGGACCAGTTCTGGATGGTGGTGTAGCGGCTCCTTGCTCCCCGCTTCACCACGATCTCAATCACGCCCGTGTGGAGGCTTTCCGTGGAGTACATGGGGGCGGTGCACCCCTCGATGTAGTGGACCTCGGCCCCCTCGTCCACGATGATGAGGGTGCGCTCAAACTGGCCGAACTCGGGGGTGTTCACCCGGAAGTAGGCCTGCAGGGGAAGCTCCACCTTCACCCCCGGGGGGATGTAGACGAAAGATCCCCCGGACCAGGCGGCGGAGTTCAAGGCGGCGAACTTGTTGTCCTCGGGGGGCACCACCTTGGCGAAGTACTCCCGGAAGAGATCCTCGTACTTCTTCATCCCCTCCTCGATGGCCACGAAGATGACCCCCTGCCGCTCCAGCTCCTCCCGGACCCGGTGGTAGACCATCTCCGAGTCGTACTGGGCCCCCACCCCCGCGAGCACCTTGCGCTCCGCCTCGGGGATGCCCAGGCGCTCGTAGGTCCGGCGGATTTCCTCCGGGATCTCCTCCCAGCTCTTGGCGTCCCGGGTTTCTGCGGGCTTAACGTAGTAGACCAGGTTTTCCAGGTCCAGGCCCGAGAGGTCGGGGCCCCAGGTGGGCATGGGCTTCTTCTGGAAAATCTCTAGGGCCCGCAGGCGGAACTTCAGCATCCACTCGGGCTCGCCCTTGTGGTAGCTGATGGCCTCAATTACCCTCCGGGTGAGGCCCCGCTCGGCCACGTAGACCGGCTTGACCTCGTCCACGAAGTGGTACTTGTACTCCTCGCCCAGGGTCTTCAGGTCCGCCTCGCTCATGCCCCCTCCTTCACCTGTTCCCGGAGCCACTCGTAGCCCCGGGCCTCCAGCTCCAAGGCCAGCTCGGGACCGCCCTCGGCCACCACCCTCCCGTCCATCATCACGTGCACCCGGTCGGGAACGATGTGGTTGAGGAGGCGCTGGTAGTGGGTGATGACCAGGGCGCCAAAGCTTGGGCCACGCATGGCGTTCACCCCCCGGGCCACCACCTTGAGGGCGTCGATGTCCAGGCCGGAGTCGGTCTCGTCCAGGACCGCGTAGGTGGGTTCTAAGACCAAAAGCTGGAGGATCTCGTTCCGCTTCTTCTCCCCGCCGGAAAAGCCCTCGTTGAGGTAGCGGGAGAGGTAGCCCTCGTCCCAGTCCAAAAGCTCCAGGGCCCGCTTCACCTTGGCCCAGAACTCCGCCACCCCCACCTCCCGGCCCAGCCTGGCCTGCAGGGCCAGGCGCAGGAAGTTGGCGATGGTGACCCCGGGCACCTCCACGGGGTACTGGAAGGCCAGGAAGAGGCCCTTCCTCGCCCGCTCGTCCGGGGAAAGCTCCAGGATGCTTTCCCCGTCCAGGAGGATGTCCCCTTTCTCCACGGTGTACTCGGGGTCCCCGGCCAGGATCTTGCCCAGGGTGCTCTTGCCGGCCCCGTTGGGGCCCATGAGGGCGTGGACCTGGCCCTTGGGGACCACCAGGTTGACGCCCTTGAGGATGGTCTCTCCGTCGATGGAAGCCCAGAGGTCGCGGATTTCAAGCTGGTTCATGCACGTGCCTCCTGATGCCGGGTCGGGGCCTTACTGCGACCCGTTCGCAGTAAGAGTATAGCCCCTTCCCCTCCTAAAGTATAGTGATTTAGTCGGGATTTGCCAGGTGGAAACCCAGGGCCTCGGGCAGGGCCAGGGGGGAGGGGGGAAGGCGGCGCTCAAGCTCCGGGCAGAAGCGGCCCAAGGCCCGGCCCAGCTGGAAGCGGAAGGGCGGGGGCAAGGGCCCCTGGCGGGCCTCCTGCAGCTTGGCCCAGGCGGCCTCTTTCTCCCCGAGGCCCAGGAGGGCCAGGACCTCCACAGCCCGGGCTTGGGCCAGGAGGCCGGGGTCCTCCAAGGGGGGGAGGGCCACGATCTGGGCCAGGGCCTCCCCCAGGCTCCCCTCCCGGGCCAGGACCTCCGCGTAGCCCAGGCGGGCCTGGGCCCGGAGGTAGGGGTTTTCCAGGTCCAGCAGGGGCTTCAGGAGGGCCTTCCCCTCGGCGGGGGGGAGGAGGAGGGCCAGGAGGCTTGCGGTGTCCAGCCTGAGGGCGGTGTAGCGGTCGGTGGCCTCCTTGGGGATCTCCTCCAGGAGGCTTTGGAGGAGGTTTTGGGCCGTGGGGGCGTTTAACCTGCCCAGGAAGGGGGCCCGGTAAGGCTGGCCCGCCTCCAAGAGGAGGTAGGCGGCTCCCAGGCGGAAGAGGGTGCGGAGGTGCCGGTAGCGGGCCTCCTTGGGCCTTTCCCCCGTGGCGCGGAAGTAGGCCTCGGCCCGCCCTAAGAGCTCCAGGGCCGAGAAGGGACGGCCCCGGGCCACCTCCAGGATGCCCGCCTCGCTCTCCACCCGGGCCCGGGTGAAGGGGTCTTCCGCCTCGGCGAGGGCCTTGCCTATGGCCCTCTCCGCCTCCGGGTAGAGGCCTAACCGCCGCAGGAGGGTGGCGTAGCGGGCCCGCACCCGGGCCACCTCGTCCTTGGGGGCCCCGGCCTCTTCCAGGGCCTTTAGGCCTTCCTCCATGCGCGCCTTGGCCTCGAGGCTCCCCAGGCGCATGAGGAGGTCCCCCATCTGGTAGCGGGCCCGGCCCAGGAGAAGGGGGTCGTGGCCCACCTGGGCCAGGGCGGAAAGGGCCTCCGCGTAGCGGCCCAGGTCCTTGGCCACCAACCCCCGCCAGAGGTGGACCCTGTCCCGCAGGAAAGGGGCCACGGGCAGCCTTTCCGCCTCGGCCACGAAACGGGCGGCCCGCTCGTAGTCCCCCTTCCAGCGCTCCACCGCCGCCATCACCAAAAGCCCCTCCGCCTGGGCGGTCTCGTCCAGGAGGGCCAGGTCCTCCTTAGGGGGGAGGAGTTCTTCCGCCGCCTTGTAGAGGGCGGCGTCGGCCTTGGCCTCCGCCATCTTGATGCGGGCCCAGGTGCGCAAGGCGGGGTCCTGGGCCTCGGAGAGCACCCCTAGGGCCTCCTCCGCCTCGGGATGGGCGTACTGGCCTAAGACGGCGCGGTAGCGCACCACCACCGCCGCCAAGGCCTCCAGGTCCTTCCGGGGCCAGGCCCTGGCCTCCTCCCAGAGGCCGGGGAGGAGGGCCAGCCGGGCGGGGTCCTCCTGGAGGAGGGCCAGAAGCACCCCGGTCTCCCCGGCCTTCCGGGCGTGGTAGAGCTTGCGGAAGAGGTTCTCCTTGGGGAAGAATTCCAGGGCGAGGCGGTGGAGCTCCTTGGGGGCCTCCTCGGGGAGGAGGCCCCGCAGGGAGGGGCGCACCAGCCCCTCCCCCACCCAGTCCAGCAGGGCCCGCTCCGCCTGCGAGAGCCTTTCCAGGGGCTTGCCCAGGGCCTTTTCCAGAAGCTCCAGGGGAAAGGCGGGGTCGGCCTCGGGGCTGAAGGCGGCCAGGGCCAGGACCAGGGGCCTGAGGGCGGGGTCGTCCTGAAGGGGCGTCTTGGGGTCGTGCTTGGCGGCCTCCAGGAGGACCAGGCGGGAAAGCTCGCCAAAGTTGCGCCCCGCCTGGTTCACCAGGGCTTCCAGCCGCTCCGGAGGGAGGTGGGGAAGGCGTTCCCGCACGAAGCGCCGGGCCTCCTCCCGGCTCGGGGGGGAGAGGGGCTGGTAGGGGAGGGTGGGGGGCGGTTCGGAGAGGGCGGCCAGGTAGGGGGTGGACAAGGCCTTCAGGAAGGGCTCCAGCCAGGCGGCCAGGCCCCTTTGCGTGCCGTCCGGCCCCCTTAGGGGAAGGCCCTCCAGGGTTCCCTCGGCCTCGGCCCGGAGGAGGAGGGGCCGGCCCTCCCGGTTCAGGGCCTTGGCCAAAAGGCCCATCACCTCCTGCTCCAGGGCGCCTTGCAGGATGAAGGGCTGGGTGGGGGAGAGCTGGGCCAGGAGGGCGCGCACCTCCTCCGCCACCCCCAGGGCCTCGGCCAGGGGCACCAGGGCCTGGGCCAGCTCCCCGCCCAGGTTGAGGAGGAAGGGCTCCTTCCCGGGCAAGGCGGAGAGGGCGCGGGCCAGGGCGGAGAGGAGCACCCCCTTGCCCGTGGCCGGACCCCCCACCACCACCATCTGGGGGCGCCCGCCCCCCTCCAGCTCCTTGAGGAAGCGGCGGAAGATGCGGCGCTTGTCCCGGCCCAAGGCCTTGCGGGCGCTTTCCAGGAAGAGCTCCGCCGGGGGGGGTGGGGGTTCCAGCCCCGCCTCCCGGTAGAGGTCGGCGATGACCCCGTAGAGCCGCTCCTTCTCCTCGGGGCTTCCCAGGTCCTTGTAGAGGATGTTGCGCACGGTGCCGGAGCGGCCACCCCGCTCGGCCATGAGGGCCTCGAGCCAGCGCAAGGAGCCCCGTTTCCCCCGGTGGTCCCGGCCCCGCAGGTAGGGGCGGAGGCCCTCCAGGTAGCGCAGCCAGGGTGTAGCGGTGTCTGGCATATACCTTACACTATATCTCTTCGGTGTGGCGGAAAGCTACATGGATTGTACGGGAAAAGATAAGCCGCCCCCGGAAGCCGGGGGCGGGGGAAACCCGCGCCTCAGTGCACGGGCTCGTTGAACTGGGCTTCCTCCGTGGACCCCTTGAGGGCCAGGGTGGAGGCCTCCCCTTGGGTCAGGGCCAGGACCACCTCGTCGAAGTAGCCCGCCCCCACTTCCCGCTGGTGCTTCACCGCGGTAAAGCCCTGGGCCTGGGCCAAGAACTCCTTCTCCTGCAGCTCCACAAAGGCGGGCATGCCCCGGGCCTTGTAGCCCTTGGCCAGCTCCCAGATGTGGTAGTTCAGGGCGTGCCAACCCGCCAGGGTGATGAACTGGAACTTGTAGCCCATCGCCCCCAGCTCCCGGTTGAACTTGGCGATGGTCTCGTCGTCCAGGAACTTCTTCCAGTTGAAGGAGGGGGAGAGGTTGTAGGCGAGGAGCTTGTCGGGGAACTCCCGCTTCACCGCCTCGGCGAACCTCTTGGCCTCCTCCAGGTCGGGCTTGGAGGTTTCCATCCAGATCACGTCCGCATAGGGGGCGTAAGCCAAGGCCCGGGCGATACCCGCCTCAATCCCGTTCTTAACGCGGTAGAAGCCCTCGGGGGTGCGCTCGCCCGGGAGGATGAAGGGCCGGTCGCGCTCGTCGATGTCGCTGGTGATGAGGGTGGCGGCCTCGGCGTCGGTGCGGGCGATGATCACCGTGGGCACGCCCATCACGTCCGCGGCCAGCCTGGCCGCCTGCAGGGTGCGGATGTGCTGCGCCGTGGGCACCAGGACCTTGCCCCCCAGGTGGCCGCACTTCTTCTCGCTGGAAAGCTGGTCCTCGTAGTGGATGCCGGCGGCCCCCGCCTCGATCATGGCCTTGGTGAGCTCAAAGACGTTCAGGGCCCCGCCGAAGCCCGCCTCCGCGTCGGCCACGATGGGCACGT
Organism: Thermus sp. FJN-A; assembly: GCF_054655095.1. Classification (NCBI taxonomy): domain Bacteria; kingdom Thermotogati; phylum Deinococcota; class Deinococci; order Thermales; family Thermaceae; genus Thermus; species Thermus sp. FJN-A. The sequence continues at coordinate 72,423 of NZ_BAAHSC010000194.1, read as the reverse complement.
ACCAGTCCCGGGTCACCTTGCCCTCGGAGCGCTCAATCATGTCGGCCCGCATGAGGGCGTTGTTGATGCGCTTAACGATTTGCGGCACGGAGTTTGCGGGGTAGAGGGACTGGTCGGGGTAGGTCTGCCAGGCCAGGTTGGCGTCCGCCGCCACCTGCCAGCCGGAGAGGTAGATGGCCTCCAGCCCGGCCCGCACCATCTCCACCGCCATAGCCCCGGTGTAGGCCCCGAAGGTGTGCACGTAGGGGCGCTCGTGGAGGAGTCGCCAGAGCTTCTCGGCTCCTCGCTTGGCCAGGGTGTGCTCCACCATCACGCTTGGGCGGAGCCGCACCACGTCCTCGGGGCGGTAGTCCCGCTTGACCCCCTTCCAGCGGGGGTTGGTCTCCCACTCCCGCCTCAGGGCCTCCGCTTCCTGCCGCATCTCCGGGGTGAGCACGCTCAAGGGGTCCATCTTTCACCTCCAAGGGCCAGTCTGGAGGTGGGAAGTCTTCCAGTGTAGTGTGTAAGGAAAAGAGGTTCACACCTGAAGGTGGTGTGCCCGCCCTTTAGATACACTAAATCCGCTGCCAGGACCCCCATGCTGGCTCCGCCAGCATGGGGTGGCGTTAGCGGGCCTGCTGGGCGGCGATGAGGAGAGGGTCCCAGACGGGGCTAAAGGGGGGGGCGTAGGCCAGGTCCAGGGCGAGGAGGTCCTCCACCGTACCCCCCTGGTGGAGAAGGGCGGCCAGGGCATCGATGCGCAAGACCCCATGGCCGTGGGCCACCACCGCCCCGCCCAAGAGCTTCCCCGTCCCCTCCTCGTAGACCAGCTCCACCCAAAGCGGGGCGCTTCCCGGGTAGTAGTGGGCCCCGTCCCGGCTTTGGATGAAGACCTTCTTGGCCCGGAAGCCCTCCTTCAGGGCCGCCTCCAGGGAGAGCCCCGCGGTGGCCACCGCCAGGCCGAAGGCCTTGAAGATGGCCGTGCCCACCACGCCCCCAAAGCGGGCCTCCTTCCCGGCGATGACGCTTCCCGCGGTGCGCCCCTGCTTGTTGGCCACGTCCCCCAGGGGAAGCCAGTAGGGCCGCTTTAGGACCTGGTGGAAGCTTTCCGCCACGTCCCCGGCGGCGTAAACCCCTTCCAGGTTGGTCCGCATCCTTTCGTCGGTGGCGATGGCCCCCGTGGGGCCCAGGGCCACCCCCAGGGCCTGGGCGAGGTCGGTGTTGGGCCGGATGCCCGTGGCCACCAGGACCAGGTCCGCGGGCACCACGCCCTCCGAGGTCTCCACCGCCTCCACCCGGCCTTGGCCCCGGAGGGCCTCTATCCGCACCCCCGTCCAGACCTCCACCCCGTGGCGGGAAAGCTCCTCCGTAAGGAGCCTTCCCACCTCCTCGTCCCAGTGGGGCAAGGGGCGCTCCTTGGCCTCCAGGAGGGTCACCTCTAGGCCCCGCTTGCGGAAGGCTTCGGCCACCTCGAGGCCGATGTACCCCGCCCCCAGGATGGCCGCCCGCCGGGCCCCCTCCAGGGCCTGGAGGAGCCTTTCCCCGTCCTCCATGGTCCTCAGGGTGTAGACCCCCTGTTGCTCCGTACCGGGGATGGGGGGAATCTGCGGCCTCGCCCCCGTGGCCAGGACCAGGTAGTCGTAATGGTCCTGGAAGGTTCGCCCCTCCGCGTGGTCATGCACCGTCAGGGTGCGGAGCTCATAGTCTATGTCCACCACCTCGTGGCGGGTGTGGACCCACACCCCCTGTTTGCGGAACTCCTCCGGGGTGCGGGCCACCAGCTTTTCCAGACGGGGGATCTCCCCGGAGAGCACGTAGGGTAGGCCACAGGCCCCGTAGGAAACCCACCCCGACTTCTCGTAGACCACCACTTCCAGCTCGGGGTTTTCCCGCTTGGCCTTGGCGGCGGCGGAGGCACCCCCCGCTACCCCGCCCACCACCACCATGCGCTTGCCCATGGGGGGTATTTTGCCACAAGGAGGTTGGGCTAAGTGTCCCAGGCTAATAGACTTAAGATGAGGTAAGGCCATGGGGAATCGCTTTCGCGATCGAGTCAAAGGGTTGGTTGAAAAAGTTATTCGTGAAATGGGGCTTAGCCAGCGGTACCGTGTGGAAATAGAGTATCCCTCGCCCCATGGGAGCGCGATTCGGGAGCAGGGTCGCAAAGTAGATGTAGCTGTGTTGGTTCTTTCAGAAGAAGGCAAGTTTCAACCTTATCTTTTCCTGGAGTGTAAGTGGCAAGCGAGTCGGGGCACAGCCGAGGACAAAATCTTTCGCGCCGCAGAAGAGGCAAGGCGGGATCGTCTGTTGGGGGTTCACTCAGTCGTGGTGTTAGGAGGCAAGGGGTTTGGCTCAAAGATGCGCCGATGGGCTTTGACAGAAGGTTTTGTCCACGAGGCTTTTCTTGAGGTCTGGTTAAGGGAGTTTTTCGGCCAATGATCCAACCTTTGCTTGATCTTCCAGAGGCTTCTTCAGACCAAAGGTCCTTGTCCCCACCCCTCAAGTGGGCCGGGGGTAAGCGCTGGCTTGTTCCCTACCTTTCGTCCCTTTATGAGCCGCATCGTCGCCGCCGTTGGGTAGATCTTTTTGCTGGGGGGTTAGCTCTTCCTTTAGGACTGAAACCGGATAAGGCTCTGCTTAACGACATCAATCCTCATTTGATTAACTTCTACAAGTGGATTCAGAAGGGGTTGGAAATAACCATCCCGCTCGTCTACGACAGGGAGGTATATTACGCCTATCGTAGGCGATTTAATGACTTGATCCAACAAGGTTTGTGGCAAACCAAAGAAGCAGCTGAACTCTTCTACTACTTGAATCGCACCGGGTACAATGGCCTTTGTCGCTTCAACCAAAAGGGAGAGTTTAATGTCCCCTTTGGTAAGTATAAAAAGGTTAACTATCAGAGAAGATTTGCTGATTACCAAGAAATCTTCCAAAAATGGGAGTTTTCTTCACTAGATTTCCGCCATGTACCGCTCCAACCAGACGACTTTGTCTATGCCGATCCACCCTACGACGTTGAGTTTACAAAATATAGTCCCGAAGGATTTGGTTGGCGGGATCAGGTAGACCTCGCAAAGCTTCTCGCTCAACATCCAGGTCCGGTTGTGATCTCTAACCAAGCGACGGAACGGATACTGAGGCTTTACAGAGAGCTGGGTTATGAGTTGCACCTTCTTCCAGCACCTAGGCGCATCAGTTGCAATGGCGACAGGCAAAAAGCCTTGGAGGTCTTAGCTGTGCGTAACCTTTAGAACCTCTTCCCTTACCAAGCTTCCTCCTTTGAGGTATAGGGCGCGTTCCGCCCGGGCGGCCAGCTCCAGATCGTGGGTCACCAGGATGAGGGTGCGCTCCTTTCCCGCCTGGAAGAGGAGGCCCGCCACCTGCTCCCGAGAGGCCAGGTCCAGGTTGCCCGTGGGCTCGTCGGCGAAGAGGATGGGGGGGTCCAGGGCCAAAGCCCGGGCCAAGGCCACCCGCTGCTGCTCCCCGCCGGAAAGGCGGCTCGGCAGGTGGGAGGCCCGCTCCTCCAGCCCCACCTGCGCCAAAAGGGCCAGGGCCCGCGCCCGCCTGGCCTTGGGGGCCACCCCGGCGAGGAGGAGGGGGAAGGCCACGTTCTCCCAGGCGGTCAGGGTGGGGATCAGGTTCCACTGCTGGAAGACGAAGCCCATGTGCCGGAGGCGCACCCCGGCCCTTTCGTCCTCGGGGAGGCGGTGGAGGGGGGTGTCCCCCAGGTAGACCGCGCCCGCCGTGGGCAGGTCAAAGCCCGCGAGGAGGTTGAGGAGGGTGGTCTTCCCGCTTCCCGAGGGCCCCACCACCGCGGTGGCCCCCCGGGGGAAGGCGTAGGTGAAGTCCAAGAGGGCCACCACCTCCTTCTCCCCTTGCCGGTAGCGCTTGGTGAGGTTTTCCGCCCTGAGCGTCATCGTTACCCTCGCTTCCGGGTCTACACCCTCCCCAGGGCCTCCACCACCGGGATGCGGCTGGCGTGGTGGGCGGGGAGGAGGCCGGCGGCCAGGCCCAGGGCCAGGGCCACCCCGAGGGCGAAGAGGGCCAGGCGGGGGGTGATGGCCGAGAGGGCCAGGCCCACCTGGTCCATGGTGTAGAGGTTGATGGCGTAGGACACCGCCCCCCCCAGGCCCAGGCCCAAGGCCCCGCCCAGGAGGGCCAGGAAGAGGGCCTCGAGGACCACCAACCGGAAGATGAAGCCCCGCCTGGCCCCCAGGGCCCGCATGACCCCGAACTCCCGGGTGCGCTCGTACACGGACATCATCACCGTGTTGGCCACCAGAAGCCCCCCCACCACCAGGGCCACCAGGCTGATGCCGAAGCGCACCAGGTCGCCGATCCTTAAGGCCCGCTCCGCAAAACGCATCACGTCCCCCGTGGTCTGGGCCTTGAGGCCGGGGACGGCGGCCTCGAGGGCCCGGGCCACCTCCTCCGCCCTCTGCCCGGGGTTCAGGGCCACCAGAACCGCGCTGTAGTTTTGGGTGCCCAGCACCTCCTGGAGGGCCTTTAGGGGCACGAAGATGAGGTTGTCCGCAAGCCCCCCGCTCTCCTCCAGGACGCCCTCCACCCTAAGCGCCACCCGGGGGGAGAGGCGGAGGGGGCTTCCCAGGGAGAGCTCGCTCCGCCTCGCCACCTTCCCCCCCACCACCGCGCCCCCCTCTGTGGGTACAAGCCGCCCCTCCTTCACCTTGAGCCCGGGGTAGAGGAGGTCGGGGGCCACGCCCCGGGGCAGGCCCTGGAAGAAGAAGCTGCTCTGGGGGTCAAACCCGCCCCGGGCCAGGAAGAGGGTGGGCACCAGGGCCCTGACCCCTAAGGCGCGGCCCGCCTCCTCCAGGCGCGCGAGCTGCCCGGGGGTGATCTCCGGGTAGGCCCCGAACCCCAGGCCCTCCGCGCCCTCGGGCACCACCTGGATGGCGGGCCCCACCCGGGAGAGCTCCTGGAAGAGGGAGCGCCTCAGGCCTTCCCCGAAGGAGAGGAAGAGGACCATGCTGCTGGTGGCGATGAGGACGCCCAGGAGGGTGAGGAGGCTCCGCACGGGGCGGGCCAAGAGGTTGCGCAGCACCAGGTGAAAGACCTCCACGGGCCCAAGCTTACCCCGGGGAGGGGGAAGGGGGGTGTGGGGCAGCCCACAGGGCCCTTGCTTTAGAGGAGCCTTTCCACAAAGCGGGTGTCCACCTCCTCCAGGAAGGCCCGGGGATCCACCTTCTTCCTCTCGGGGTGCTCGTAGTAGGCCTTCTCGGCCTCGGCGAAGTTCTCGTGGGCCACGAACCAGAGGAATTCCCGGTCCGAGAGCCAGTAGGCCCCGAGCACCTGGAAGCCCAGGGCCTGGCGCAGGGGAACGATGACCCGCAAAAAGACCTCCTGGAAGGCCTCCCTGGCCCCCTCCTTCAGCCGGTAGCGGCGCATCTCTACGGTCATAAGAACAGCCTATAATCAAAGGCATGCGCACGGCGGAGATCCGGGAGAAGTACCTTTCCTTCTTTGAGAGCAAGGGGCATCTGCGCCTGCCCTCCTTCAGCCTCATCCCCGAGAACGACCCCTCCCTTCTCTTCACCTCCGCGGGCATGGCCCCCTTAAAGCCCTACTTCCTCGGGGCCAAGCCCATCTTCTTCGGCAAGGAGTGGCGCAGGATCACCACCTGCCAGAAGTGCCTCCGGGTGGGGGACATAGAGAACGTGGGCCGGACGGGGCGGCACAACACCTTCTTTGAGATGCTGGGCAACTTCTCCTTCGGGGACTACTTCAAGAAGGAGGCCATCCTCTGGGCCTGGGAGTTCCTCACCGAGCCCCAGTGGCTGGGCCTGGACCCCGACCGGCTCTGGGTCACGGTCTACGAGGACGACGACGAGGCCTACCAGATCTGGCGCGACCTGGTGGGGGTTCCCGAGGAAAGGATCGGCCGCTTCGGCGAGGACGAGAACTACTGGCCGGGCGGGGCCATCACCCACGGGCCGAACGGGCCTTCTGGCCCCTGCTCGGAGATCTTCTACGACCGGGGGCCGGCCTTCGGCACCCCCGACGAGACGGGCCCCAACACGGGGAGCGGGGACCGGTTCGTGGAGATCTGGAACCTGGTCTTCACCCAGTACGACCGCCAAGGGCCCATCCCGGGCCCCGGCATCCTCAAGCCCCTGCCCCAGAAGAACATAGATACCGGCATGGGCCTTTACCGGGTGGCGGCCATCCTGCAGGACGTGGAGGACTTTTACCGCACGGACACCTTTTACCCCCTCATTGAGCGGGTGGCCCTCCTGAGCGGGAAGCCCTACGAGGGGAAGGCTTCCGTGAGCCACCGGGTGATCGCCGACCACGTGAGGGCGGTGGTGGCCGCCCTTTCCGATGGGGTGACCTTCTCCAACACCGGAAGGGGGTACGTGATCCGCCGCCTCCTCCGGCGGGCCCTCAGGCACGGCTACCTCCTGGGGCTTTCCCAACCCTTCCTGCACAGGCTCGTCCCGGTGGTGGCGGAGCTCCTCGGGGATTTCTACCCGGAGATGCGGGAGAACCAGCCCGCGGTGGAGCGGCAGGTGAGGCTGGAGGAGGAGCGCTTCCTGGAGACCCTGGAAGGGGGCCTCAAGCGCCTGGACGCCCTCCTCTCCGGCCTCAAGCCCGGGGAGGTCCTGTCCGGGCAGGAGGCCTTTAGGCTCTACGACACCTACGGCTTCCCCTTGGACCTCACCGTGGAGATCGCCGCCGAGCGGGGGTATGGGGTGGACACCGAGGGGTTTGAGCGGGCCATGGAGGCGCAGCAGGAGCGTTCCCGGGCGGCTATGGCCTTTGAGCGGGAGATCTTCAAGAAGAGCGCCCAGGTCCTGGAGGAGCTTTACGCGGAGCGGGGGGCCACGGAGTTCTTGGGCTACCAGGCCCTCGAGGCCGAGGCCGAGGTCTTGGCCCTCTTGGCCGGGGACCAAAGCCTGGAGGAGGCCGGCCCCGGCACCGAGGTCCAGGTGGTGCTGGACCGGACCCCCTTCTACGCGGAAGGCGGCGGGCAGATCGGGGACTTCGGCCTCCTGGAGTGGCCTGGGGGGCAGGCGAGGGTGGAGACCACAAAGAAGACCGAGCAGGGCCTTTTCCTGCACAAGGCCCGGGTGGAGGAGGGGGTCCTCCGGGTGGGGGGGAAGGTGCGGGCGGTGGTGGACCCCGCCAGGAGGCACACGGAGCGCCACCACACCGCCACCCACCTGCTCCACGCCGCCCTGAGGGCCGTTTTGGGCCCCCACGTGCGCCAGGCGGGGAGCCTGGTGGCCCCCGACCGCCTGCGCTTTGACTTCACCCACCCCGAACCCCTAACCCCCGCGGAGGTGGAGCGCATAGAGCTATTGGTGAACCGCTGGATCATGGCGGACTTCCCCGTGAACTGGCGCTACATGCCCCTGGAGGAGGCCAAGAAGGAGGGGGCCATGGCCCTCTTCGGGGAGAAGTACGGGGAGGTGGTCCGGGTGGTGCGGGTGGAGGGGAGCCCCCTGCCCGGGGTGGAGTCCAAGGAGCTCTGCGGGGGCACCCACGTGCGGCGCACGGGGGAGATCGGGGCCTTCCTCATCCAGAGGGAGGAGGCGGTTTCCGCCGGGGTGCGGCGGGTGGAGGCGGTGGCCGGGGAGCCCGCGGTGCGCCTGGCCCGGGGTAGCCTGAACCGCCTGAAGGCCCTGGCGGAGAGGCTCTCCGTGGGGGAGCCGGCCCTGGAGGAAAGGCTGGAGCGGCTCCTAGAGGAGCTTCGGGCCAGGGAGAAGGAGGTGGAAAGCCTGAAGGCCCGCCTGGTCCAGGCGGAGCTCAGGCGGGAGGTGGCCCTTTCCGAAAAGGGAGGCCTCCGCTACGGGGTGGTGGAGCTTTCCGGGGTGGACGCCGCCGCCCTCCGCCAGGCGGCGGACGACCTGGTGGAGCGGGGGGCGGACGTGGCCTTGGTCCTGAGCGGGGGGCAGGCGGTGCTGAAGCTCTCCCGGAGGGCGCAGGAGGGGGGCCTCGAGGCCGGGACCCTCTTCCGCGCCCTCACCGCAAGGGCTGGGGGCCGGGGCGGGGGCCGGGGGGCCTTGGCCCAGGGGGCGGGCCTGGACCCGGAGAAGGCCCGCCAGGCCCTGCCGGACCTCCTCTAATACCACCCCATGCTGGCTTGCGCCAGCATGGGGCCCCGGGGATGCTACCCCGGGCGAGGGCCCGGTGGGGATTCCCGGAGCCCGTGGGGCGGATGCAAGGGGGTTCGGGTACAATGGGGCCATGGCCCTGTTCCTTGGTCTGGTGGCGGTGGCCCTCTCCTGGGCCCTCTTCGGCCTCACCTTCGCCCGGTACCGCAGGCGCCCTAGCCTGCACAACGCCTTTTACTCCCTGGGCCTCCTTTTCTTCGCCTTGGCGGTTTCCGCCGAGCTCATGGCCCGCCTAGGTGGGGCCTGGAGCCCCTTCCTCTACCGCCTTTGGTACCTTACGGGGGCCATGCACGGGGTGACCTTCCTGGGCTTAGGAAGCCTCGCCCTCCTCAACCCCAAGGCGGCCCGCGCCCTTCTCCTTTGGCTTTCCCCCTTCATCCTCTGGGGGTTTTTCCTGGTGGCCTCGGCCCCCTTGGACTTCTCCCGCCTCCCCGAGGCCTATGCCCCCCTGGGCACCGCCTTCCCCCCGCCAAGCCCCACCTCCCCCAGGCTCTGGACCATCCCCTTCAACCTCCTGGGCACGGTCCTCATGGCGGGGGTGGCCCTCTACACCACCCTCCTCTTCTGGCGGAGGAACCCCTTGCGGGCCCAGGGCACGGCCCTCATCTTCCTGGCCGCCCTCGTCCTCGCCTCCACCAGCACCTTAAACCGCTTCGGGGTGGTGGGCCTCGAGGAGGCCGGGCGGGCCTTCGGGGTCTTCCTCCTCTACCTGGGGGTGGCCCTGGCGGACCGCAGCGCGCAGTATGCGGGTGGGCGCGCTTGACGTGGGGGAGGCCAGGATCGGCCTGGCGGTGGGGGAGGAGGGGAGCCCCTTCGCCTTCGGCCGGGGCTACCTGGTGCGCAAGACCCTGGAGGAGGACGTGGAGGCCCTCCTGAACTTCGTGCGCCGGGAGGGCCTGGGAAAGCTGGTGGTGGGCCTGCCCCTCCGCACCGACCTGAAGGCGAGCGCCCAGGCGGGGAAGGTGCTCCCCCTGGTGACGGCCCTGAGGGCCAGGGGGGTGGAGGTGGAGCTTTTGGACGAGCGCTTCACCACCAAGGCCGCCCAGGAGCGTCTCCGCCACGCCCCCAGGCGGGTGCGGCGGGAAAAGGGCAAGCTGGACGAGATGAGCGCCGTGGTCTTGCTGGAGGATTACCTTGCCGGAAGGCTCTAGGAAGTGGCTCTGGCGGGGGGTGGTGGCCTTTTTCCTCACCTTCGCCCTCCTCCTCCTCTACGCCCTCTGGCTTTTGGGCCCCACGGGGAAGGAAACCACCGTGCGCATCCCCCGGGGGGCCACGGGCGCCGAGGCCGCGCGGATCCTGGAGGAGGCGGGCCTCTTGCGCTCCGGCTACCTCTTCTCCGCCTACCTCCGCTTTTCCGGGCGGGCCAAAAAGCTCGTGCCCGGGGTCTACCGCCTCAAGGGGGAGGGGGCCTTCCGCCTGGCCCGGGCCCTCACCGGGGGGGAGAGGCCCCTCACCGTGAGCCTCGCCTTTCCCGAGGGGGAAAGGGCGGTGGACTACGCCCGGCGGCTCTCCCAGGCGGGCCTGGACGGGGAGGGGTTTTTGCGCCTGGTCCGGGAGCCGGGGGCGCTGAAGCCCCCTTATGTGGCCGCCGAGACCCTGGAGGGCTACCTCTTTCCCGCCACCTACACCTTTGACCTCCTGGCGGGGCCGGAGGAGGTGGTGCGGGCCATGCTCCGCCGCTTTGAGGCCGAGCTCACCCCCCCGGTGCGGAGGCTTCTAGAGGAGCGGGGGCTTTCCGTGCATGCCTGGGTGACCCTGGCCTCCATCGTGGAGCAGGAGGCGGGGAGCCTCGAGGAGATGCCCTACATCGCCGGGGTCTTCCTGAACCGCCTGGAGAGGGGCATGCCCCTTCAGGCCGACCCCACCGTGGCCTACGCCCTGGGGAAGAGGCTCCCCGAGCTTTCCCGCCCTGCGGGGGACTTCGCCGTGGACTCCCCCTACAACACCTACCGGTATGGGGGGCTTCCCCCGGGGCCCATCGGGAACCCAGGGCGGCAGGCCCTGCTCGCCGTCTTAAACCCGGTGCGCCGGGATGAGCGGGGCCGCCCTTACCTCTACTTTTTCCACGCCCGGGGGAGGCTTTACCTGAACGCAGACTTTGAGGGCCACCTCCAGGACCTCTCCCGCCACCGCTACTCCTCCCCCTGACGCAGAAGCCTGAGCTGGGCGTAGGCGAAGAGGAGGGTGAGGACCAGGATGAACACGGTGACCGCCGCGGCGTACCCCAGGCGGAAGTTCTCAAACCCCGACTCGTAGAGGTAGTAGCCCAAAACCCGCGTGGCCCCGTAGGGCCCGCCCCGGGTGAGGAGGAAGACGGCGGAGTAGGACTGCAGGGAGAGGATGGTGCCCACCACCAGCAGGAAGACCACCGCCGGGCGCATGAGGGGGAGGACCACGTGGCGGAAGGCTTCCAGGGGCCCCGCCCCGTCCACGTAGGCGGCCTCGAGGAGGGCCTTGGGGATGGCCTTGAGCCGGGCCGAGGCCACCAGCACCCCGTAGCCCAGGTGCCGCCAAAGGGTGAAGACCACCACCATGAGAAGCGCCCAAAACCCCTCCCGGTCCCAGGGGGGGATGGGGAGGAACTGGGCCAGGGCCCCGTACTCGGGGGTGAAGAGGGTGTACCAGGAGAGGGTGGCCCCCCCCAGGGTGACGAGGCCCGGCAGAAAGAGGAGGCTTTTGGCAACGCGCTCGTAGGGCATGCCCTCCAGGGCCACCGCCAGCCCGATGGAGAGGCCCACGAAGAGGGGAAGGGCCAGGAGCATGAACTTGAGGGTGACCCAGAGGCTCCCCCAGAAGGCGGGGTCTCGGAGGAGGTCCTGGTAGTTCTTGAGCCCCACGGGCTTGGGCTCGGAGAGCCCCGACCAGTCCCAGGTGGAGAAGCGGATAACGTCCAAAAAGGGGTAGAGGACGAAGACCCCCAGGGTGAGGAGGGCGGGAAGGGAGAAGAGGAGGAGGGGGAGGCGGCGCACGGGCTACCAGAGGTAGAGGAGGCTAAGGAGGAAGGGGTAGCGGTCCGAGGCGGAGACCTCCAGGGCCAGGGGCTCCAGGTAGAGCCTAAACCCCACGCCCCAGGCCAGGTGGAACCCCCCCTGGTACCCGACTCCCAAGGTGCCGGAAAGGGCTCCTCCGGGAAGCTCCAGGCTCACCACCGGCCCCAGGTGGACCCCCAGGGGATAGCGCAGGTCCAGCCCGAGGCCCAGGGAGGTGTACAGGTCGGCCAGGACCAGCCCGGGGAAGAGGTTGGCCTTGAGGAGGGCTTGGACCTCGGGGTTTTGCGCCACGAGGGCCTGCACGTCCAGCCCGGTGTCAATGCCCAAGGGGGCGAAGGGGAGGAGGGCGCTCCCCTGGAGGTAGAGGCCCTTGCCGGGGGCGTAGCCGAGGCCCAGGGTGTTCTCCGGGTAGGCGGGGGCCTGGGCCAGGGCCAGTCCCCAGGCGAGGCCGATAAGGGCGAAAAAGCGCCTCATAGCCTCTCCATCCTACCAGGTAGTATGGGGCGCATGGAGGTGGCCTTTTCCTTGGAGCCCGCGTCCTCCCTCGTCCCCGCCCGGGAGGCGCCCCTTTTGGTCCTCGTGGGCCTCACCGGGGTGGGCAAGAGCACTCTGGTGGAGGCCCTGGGCCTGCCCCGGCTTCCCGACCGCCGGGAGCTTGTGGACCTCTTCGTCCTCCCCCGCTACGGGGCCAAGCCCCCCATCCCCCGGGAGGAGCGCTTCCGCCTCACCCGGCGCTTCCGGGAGGAGTTCCCCGGCGGGGTGGCGGAGGTCCTGGCCAGGGGGTACGTCCCCCCTCACCCCCTCCTCCTCTTTGACGGCCTAAGGGGGGAGGCGGAGGTGGCCTATGCCCTGGATAACCTCCCCAAGGCGCTTTTCGTGGTCCTCCACGCCCGGGAGGCCACCCGCCTCAAGCGGCTCCTTTCCCGGAAGGATGCCTTTGACCGGGCCGTGGTCCGCCCGGAGGAAGCGGCGGAGCTTAGGGCCCTGGCCGAAGGGGTGCTCTCCCCGGCGGAGCTGGAGGAGGCCTTGGCCCTGGCCCCCTTGGCGGAGGTCCTCGCCAAGCTCAAGATCGTGGCCGAGGAGAAGCGAAACTATGACCCCCAAGGCCTCTTGCGCCTCCTTAAGGGCCACCCCCGGGCCCTGGTGCTGGACACGGAGCGCCTTTCCCCGGAGGAGGAGGTCCTGGCGGTGCGGGCCTTCCTGCGGGGGCAAGGCCTCTAAAATGGCCTCATGGCGACCCTGCGCCACCTACGGCTCATCCCTTTCCGCATCCCCTTGAAGGCCCCCCTACGCTGGGGGAAGGCCTCGGAGATGGCCGCCTTGGAGCACGCCCTTTTGGAGGTGGAGCTCTCCGATGGCTCCCTGGGCCGGGCGGAGGTGGCCATAAGGCCCACCATCTACGGGGAGACCCTGGGCGGCGTGCGGGCGGGGCTGGACTACCTGAGGCCCAAGCTTTTGGGCCTCGAGGCCGACGACCAAGAGGCCATCCGCGCCGTCTTGGAAAGCTTCCCTTGCAACCATGCCCTCAAGGGGGCCCTGGACACCGCCATCTGGGAGGCCTGGGCGAGGAGCGAGGGGGAGGAGCTCTTCCAGGTCCTGAAGCCTGCAAAGCACCGGGTCCGGGTGGCCTACATCCTGGGCCTCGGGGAGGAAGAGGAGGTCCTAGAGGACGCTCGCATGGCCTATGGCGCGGGGGTCCGGGTCTTCAAGGTGAAGGTGGGGCGGGACCTGGAGGCGGATACCCGCCGCATCCTCCGCCTGAAGGAGGCCTTCCCCGAAACCGAGCTCTATGCGGACGCCAACGAGACCCTCTCCCCCAAGGAGGCCGAGCGCTACCTCCAGGCCTGGAGGGAGCTTGGCCTCCGCTACGTGGAGGAGCCCTTGCCCATAGAGGAGGTGGAGGCGAGGCGGGCCTTGAGGGAAAAGGGGATCCTCCCCCTCATCGCCGACGACTCCGCCATGACCCCTAAGGACCTTCGCCGGGAGCTCCATTTGGACACCTTTGACGTCCTGAACCTGAAGCCCGCCCGCACCGGGATCACCTGGACCTTGGAGATGCTGGCCCTAGCCCGGGAAAAGGGGAAGCGGGCCATGGTGGGAAGCCAGGCCCAAAGCGCTTTCGGGGCTTACCAGTCGGCCCTTTTGGCCTTCCAGCAGGGGGTGACCGAGCCCAACGAGCTCGCCTTCCACCTCAAGGCGGAAGGGGGTTTCCTCCCCTTCCCCGCCTTCCGGGAGGGGTGGCTCTACTGGGACGACCTGGTGGAGGCCCGCTTTGACGAGGAGGCCTTTGCCCGCTACGCCCTAGAGTAGGGCCAAGGCGGGCCGAAAGTCCGCCATAACCCCAAGGGCCCCCGCCTCTAGGAGCTTTTCCCGGGGATGCCCCGTGAGGAGGGCGTAGGTGGGGATCCCCGCCCCCACGGCGCTCCGCACCCCAGAGGGCGAGTCCTCAAAGGCCAGGGCCTCCCCCGGGGCTACCCCCAGGCGGCTCAGGGCCACCCGGTAGGGCAGGGGGTCGGGTTTGCCCCGGCCCACTTCCTCCGCCAGGACCAAGAGGGGAGGCCTTAGGCCCAGGGCCTTCAGGACGTGGTGGGCGTTCTCCTTGGGGGCGTTCGTCACCACGCCCCAAAGGAGGCCCCGTTCCTCCACCCTTTGCAAAAGCTCCGGGAGGCCCGGGGTGGGCCTGAGCCCCTGGGCCAGCCCCCGGAAGCGGGCCTCCTTGGCCTCTATGAGCCTTGCCGCCTCCGCCCCTTCTAGGCCCAGGAGGTCCCGCACGATCTCGGGATTCAGCCGGCCGGAGATCCTCGCCCGGTAAAAGTCCGGGTCCACCTCGAGGCCATAGGGCCTGAGGACCTCCCGCCAGGCCAGGAGGTGCAGGGGGTCCGTGTCCGCCAGGGTGCCGTCCAGGTCAAAGAGGAGCGCCCTAAGCATAGGCCTTGCCTCGCTCTAACCCAGAGATGAGCGCGAAAAGCCCCAGGGCCAGGAAGAGGAAGCCCAGGGGAATGCTCTCCCCAGGCAAGAGGGCGAAAAGGGCGGGGATGAGGGTGCTTCCCGTGGCCCCCGCGTAGAGGAGGCCGCCCAGGGCCTTGTGGCCGAAGCGGGCCTGGACCAGGGCGAAGAGGGTGGAGAAGAGGGGGCCCAGCAGGAACCCCACCAGGGGAAAGAGGAGGGCGGTGGGGGGGAGGAGGTTTAAGAGGAGGAGGCCCAGCACTCCCAGGAGGAGGCCTCTGAGGGCGGCCATGGGCCTTCGCGCCACCCGACCCGCCAAGAGGAGCCTTCCCAGGGCCAGGAAGAGCCAGTAGAGGGAGAGGAGAAGGCCCCCTATGGTGCTGGCGTGGCCCAAGGCCTCCAGCCAGACCCGGTTCCAGGTGGCCAAGGCGCCCTCCAGGCCGGTATACAGGGCCGCGGCCAGGAGGAAGGGCCAAAGGCCCCGCCCACGCTCCCGGGGGGCGTGGGCCACCGCCGGGGCCTTTCGCACCAAAAGGGCGCCTAACCAGGCCAAAAGGGCCACCAGGAGGAGGACGGAAGGGTAGGGCAGGAGGGTGAGGGCGAAGGGGGTGAAGACCGCCCCCAGGCCGAAGGCCACGTTCACCCGGTTGAGGAGTTCCACCCGCTTGGCAGGGTAGAGTTCCCCCACCAGGCTATTGCCGTGGACGTTGGCCACCCCCTCCCCGAGCCCCAGGAGGAAGGCCAGGGCCACCACCAGGGGAAAACTCGGGGCCAGGGCCAGGCCCAGGAAGGCCAGGCCCAGGAGGAGGAGCGCGGTGGGGAAGAGGGGGTGGCGCCTTTCCCCCTGGGCCAGGCGCACGCCCAGGAGGAGGCCCAGGAGGAGGGCGGTGAAGAACCAGGAGACCTCCCCTTCCACCCCGTAGCGCGCCCGCCAGTGGGGCAGGGCCGCCCCCGGCAGGGCCACGATCACCCCCACCAGAAAGAGCGCCAGGAAGGAGCCCCAGAAAAAGCGCACGTCCGCCATTCTCCCCCTTCCTGACCCTTTGGTCAATAATGGGGAGCATGGAGGCGGCCTTGGAAAAAGCCCTGGCCGGCGAGGGGTACTTCGCCTTTCCCGGCCTCCTCTTGGTGCGGGGCCCCGATGCTCACACCTTCCTCCAGGGCCAGTGCACCCGCGACCTCAGGCGCCTGGCGGGTCCGGGCGGGGCCCTCTTCCTGAACCACCGGGGCCAGATAGAGGAGGCGGCCACCCTCTTTCCCCACCCGGAGGGATTTCTCCTCGCTCCCTGGGGCACCCTGGAGGGGCTAAAGGCCCGCCTTAAGCGCTACATCGTCTTTGACCAGGTGGAGCTTGTGGAGCTTCCCCTGTACCGCCTCGTGCGTGCGGACGGGCGGGAGGAGGTGGCGTCAAGCGGGGAAGGGGCCTACCCGGAGGCGCTTTACCCCCTCTACACCCTCTTGAAGGGCCTCCCCCTTCTCCCCGACATCCGGGGGGAGCTCCCCCAGAGCGTGGGCCTTCTCCACCTGGTGGATCACGGCAAGGGGTGCTACGTGGGCCAGGAGATCATGGCCCGCACGGAGGGCAAGGAGGTCCCCTACCGCCTGGTGGGGCTTAGGGCCCAGGAGGCTGGCCTGGTTCCCGCAGAACTCCTCCACGGGGGCCGGAGGGTGGGGGAGGCCAAACGCCTGGAGGAAACCCCCTTTGGCCCTTTGGGCCTAGGGGTGGTGCGCCGGGAAGTGCCCCTGGGGGCCTTGGTGGAAGGGGGTGGGGGGCGGTACCTCGTGGAGGCCCTCCCCTTCAAGGAGGCGGCATGGAGCGGGCAGAGATCATCGGGGTAGGCACCGAGCTCATCCACGGGGAAACCCTGGACACCAACACCGCGGAGATCGCCAGAAGCCTAAAGCCCTACGCCCTTAAGGTGGAGAGGACCCTGAGGGTGGTGGACGAGGTGGGACCCCTGGCCCGGGAGGTGCGGGAGGCCTGGGAAAGGGCCAGGCTCGTGGTCCTCTCCGGGGGGCTTGGCCCCACCCCCGACGACGTCACCCGGGAGGCGGTGGCCCTGGCCCTGGGGGAGCCCTTGGAGCTGGACGAGGCCGTGCTCCTGGAGATCGAAGCCCTCTTCCGCGCCCGGGGCCGGGCCATGCCCGAGGCCAACCGCAAGCAGGCCCTGAAGGTGCCTTCCGCCACCTGGCTCCAAAACCCCCGGGGCACGGCCCCGGGCTGGTGGGTGCGCAAGGAGGGCAAGGACCTCGTCCTGCTTCCCGGGCCCCCCGTGGAGTGGCGGCCCATGTGGCAGGAGGTTTTGCCCAGGCTCGGGCTTCCCTCGAGGCCCTACGCGGAAAGGGTGCTGAAGACCTGGGGCATCGGGGAGTCGGACATCGTGGAGCGCCTGGGGGAACTCTTTCAGCGGGGTGAGGAGGTGGAGGTGGGCACCTACCCCAAGCTTCAGGGGGTGGAGGTGGTGGTAAGGGGCCGGGCGGACCTGGTGGCGGACCTTTCGGAGCGGATCAAGAAGCGGCTTCTGCGGGAGGTCTGGGGCGAGGGCGAGCTCACCCTGGCGGAGGCGGTGAAGCGCCGCCTGGAGCTGGAGGGGGCTACCCTTTCCACCATGGAGAGCCTCACCGGGGGGCTTTTGGGGGCGGAGATCACCCGAGTGCCGGGGGCGAGCCGGGTATACCTGGGCGGCGTGGTATCCTATTCCGTAGGGGCCAAGGCCCGCTTCGGTGTGCCGGAGGAACTCCTCGCCAAGACGGTCTCCGCCGAGACGGCCAAGGCCATGGCGGAGGCTGCCCGGGCGCTTTTCGGGTCCACCTATGCCCTTTCCACCACCGGGGTGGCGGGGCCGGACCCCTTGGAGGAAGAGCCCGTGGGCACGGTCTACGTGGCCCTGGCGGGCCCTAAGGGAACAGAAGCGCGCCGGTACCGCTTCCCCGGGGACCGGGAGGCCATCAGGCTCCGGAGCGTGTACGCCGCCTTGGCCCTCCTTCTGACATGAGGCTCTTCTACGCCGTTTTTCTTCCGGAGCCGGTGCGGCAGGCCTTGGTGGAGGCCCAGGGCCAGGTGGCCCGGTACAAGGGCTGGAAGGAGGTAGCCCCCCACCAGCTCCACCTCACCCTCCTTTTCCTGGGGGAGAGGCCTGCGGAGGACTTGGAGGGCCTTTTGGCCCTGGGGCACCGCCTGGGGCGGCGTTTTCCTCCCTTTGTCGCCCGCATCCGGGGCACCGGCTACTTCCCCAACGAGGGTACCCCTCGGGTCTGGTTTGCCAAGGCGGAGGGGGAGGGCTTCCTTCCCTTGGCGGAGGGGCTGAGGCAGGGGGTGGTGGAGCTCTTGGGGGAGGAGGCCTTGCGGCCGGCGGGGGACAGGCCCTTCAAACCCCACATCACCCTGGCGCGGCGCAAGGCCCCCGCGCCCCGGGTACCCCCCGTGGTCTTCGGCCTGGAGTGGCCCGTCACCGAGTTTGCCCTGGTGCGCTCGGAGCTCAGGCCCAAGGGGCCTGTGTACACCATTTTGGAGAAGTTCCCGCTGAGAGGTGAGCATGGACGAGAACAAGAGGAAAGCGCTGGAGAACACGCTGAAGACCATTGAGAAGGAGTTTGGCAAGGGCGCGGTGATGCGCCTGGGGGAGATGCCCAAGCTCCAGGTGGACGTGATTCCCACGGGCTCCTTGGGCCTGGACCTGGCCCTGGGCATCGGGGGCATTCCCCGGGGGCGGGTGGTGGAGATCTACGGCCCCGAGTCCGGGGGCAAGACCACCCTGGCCCTGACCATCATCGCCCAGGCCCAGAAGCAGGGGGGGGTGGCCGCCTTCGTGGACGCGGAGCACGCCCTGGACCCCCTCTACGCCCAGAAGCTCGGGGTGCAGGTGGAGGACCTCCTGGTCTCCCAGCCGGATACCGGGGAACAGGCCCTGGAGATCGTGGAGCTCCTGGCCCGCTCGGGGGCGGTGGACGTGATCGTGGTGGACTCCGTGGCCGCCCTGGTGCCCAAGGCGGAAATTGAGGGGGAGATGGGGGACCAGCACGTGGGCCTCCAGGCCCGCCTCATGAGCCAGGCCCTGCGCAAGCTCACCGCGGTCCTCTCCAAGAGCAACACCGCCGCCATCTTCATCAACCAGGTGCGGGAAAAGGTGGGGGTGATGTACGGGAACCCCGAGACCACTCCCGGCGGCCGGGCCCTGAAGTTCTACTCCAGCGTGCGCCTGGACGTGCGCAAAAGCGGCCAGCCCATCAAGGTGGGCAACGAGGCGGTGGGCATCAAGGTCAAGGTGAAGGTGGTGAAGAACAAGCTGGCCCCGCCCTTCCGCGAGGCGGAGCTGGAGATCTACTTCGGCCGGGGCCTGGACCCGGTGATGGACCTGGTGAACGTGGCCGTGGCCGCAGGGGTCATAGACAAGGCGGGGAGCTGGTTCTCCTACGGGGAGGAGCGCCTCGGCCAGGGCAAGGAGAAGGCGGCGGAGTACCTCCGGGAAAGGCCCGAGCTTTTGCAAGAGATCCGGGCCAAGGTGCTGGAGCGGGCCGGGGAAGTGGTGTTGGCCGCCAGCGAGGAAGAGGGGGAGTAGATGACGCTTTTGGACCTGGTGCTTTTGCTCCTGGTCCTCCTCTTGGCTTCGGCCCTCTTCCTGAGGCGCAAAGGGGATGGGCAGGAGGCCAGGGGCATCCTGGAGGCCGCCAAGGTGGAGGCCCGGGAGGCCCTCGAGGCCGCCCGGAAGGAAGCCCGGGAGATCCTGGAGGCGGCCCGCCAGGAGGCCAAGGCCCTGCGGGAAGAGGCGGAGGCGAGGGCCAGCGCCCTCCGCCAGGAGCTGGAAGCGGAGCACAAGAGGCGGGCGGAGGCCCTGGAGGCCGAGGCCAAGAAGCGGCTTTTGGCGGCGGAAGAGCGCCTAAAGGCCGAGCGGGAGGAGTTAAAGGGGGAAAGGGAGCGCTTGAAGGCGCTTCAGGAGGAGCTTAAAGGGGAAAGGGAGCGCCTGAAGGAGGAGCGCGAGGAGCTTCGCCGGGAGGCGGAGCGGCTTTCCAAGCGGGGCGAGGCCCTGGACGCCCGGGCCCTAAAGCTGGACGCCCTGGAGGAGGCCCTGAGCCGGCGGGAAGAGGCCCTGAGGGAGCGGGAAGGCCAGCTTTTGGAGCGGGAGAAGGAGGTGGAGCGGCGGCTCTACCAGGTGGCGGGCCTCTCCCCGGAGGAGGCCAGGCGGCTCATCTTGGAGAAGCTGGACCAGGAGCTGGAGGAGGAAAAGGCCCAGAGGGTGCGGGCGGCCTTGGAGCGGGCCCGCCTCGAGGCCAGGCGGGAGGCCCAGAAGATCCTGGCCCAGGCCATGCAGCGCCAGGCCTCGGAGACCGCGGCCCAGCTCGCCGTCACCGTGGTGCCCATCCCCTCCGACGCCATGAAGGGGCGCATCATTGGCCGGGAAGGCCGCAACATCCGCACCTTTGAGGCCCTCACGGGGGTGGACCTCATCATTGACGACACCCCGGACGCCGTCCTCCTCTCCTCCTTCAACCCCATCCGCCGCGAGATCGCCCGCATGGCCCTGGAGGAGCTTTTGAAGGACGGCCGCATCCACCCAAGCCGCATTGAGGAGGTGGTGGAGAAGGCCAAGCAGGAGATGAAGACCTTCATCTACGAAAGGGGGGAGGAGGCGGCCCTGGAGGCCGGGGTGGTGGGCCTGAAGCCCGGACTCATCCAGCTTTTGGGCCGGCTCCACTTCCGCTCCAGCTACGGGCAGAACGTCCTCAAGCACTCCATCCAGGTGGCCCACCTTGCCGGGATCATGGCAGCGGAGCTTGGCCTGGACGCCGCCCTCGCCCGGAGGGCCGGGCTCCTCCACGACATCGGCAAGAGCGTGGACCGGGAGGTGGAGGGAAGCCACGTGGAGATCGGCATCGCCCTGGCGCGGCGCTTCGGGGAGCCAGAGGAGGTGGTGGACGCCATCGCCCACCACCACGACCCCGACAACGCCGAGACCCTCTACGCCGTTTTGGTGGCCGCGGCCGACGCCCTCTCGGCGGCGCGGCCCGGGGCGAGGCGGGAGAGCCTCGAGGAGTACCTCCAGCGCCTGGAGGCCCTGGAGCGCATCGCTCTCTCCTTCCCCGGGGTGGAGACGGCCTTCGCCGTGCAGGCGGGCCGGGAGGTGCGGGTCATCGTCAAGCCGGAGAAGATCAGCGACGCCAAGGCCACCCTCCTGGCCCGGGAGATCGCGAGCCGCATTGAGAAGGAGATGAACTACCCGGGCCAGGTCCAGGTGACCGTGGTGCGGGAGACCCGGGCGGTGGAGTACGCTAGGTGAAGTGAGGCGCTATGCTTAAAGGCGAAGACATCGGCATTGACCTGGGGACGGCCAGCGTCCTCATCTACGTGCGGGGGAAGGGGATCGTCCTTAAGGAGCCCTCCGTCATCGCCGTGGTCCAGGGGAAGCGGGAGGTGAAGGCCGTGGGGGCGGAGGCCTACCGGATGCTCGGGCGCACCCCCGGGAACATCGTGGCCGTGCGCCCCCTTAAGGACGGGGTCATCGCCGACTACGCCCTCACGGAGAAGATGCTCCTCCTCTTCCTGCAGAAGGTCCTCTCCCCCATGAGCCGCCTCTTCAAGGGGCGGGTGCGGATCATGGTGGGGGTTCCCTCCGGGGTGACGGACGTGGAGCGGCGGGCCGTGGTCCAGGCCGTCTCCACCCTGGCCCACAAGGTCTACCTCATTGAGGAACCCTTGGCGGCCGCCATCGGGGCGGGGATCAACGTGGCCGAGCCCACGGGGAGCATGGTGGTGGACATCGGGGGCGGCTCCACGGACATCGCCGTCATCTCCTTGGGCGGGATCGTGCGCTCGGAAAGCCTCCGCATCGCCGGGAACGAGATGGACCAGGCCATCATCCGCTTCGTCCGGCAGAGGTACAACCTGCTCATCGGGGAGCGCACCGCGGAGGAGCTCAAGATCCAGCTGGGCCGGGCCAAGGTCCTGCCGGGGGAGGAAAGGGAGGTGGCCGAGGTCCGGGGCCGGGACCTCATCTCCGGCCTTCCCCGCACCGCGGAAATCCCCGCGGAGGACATCGTGGAGGCCCTGAGGGAGCCCCTGGAGAAGATCTTCCAGGGGGTGAAGGGGGTCTTGGAAACCACCCCTCCCGAGCTGGCCTCGGACATCTACGAGCGGGGCATCCTCCTCACCGGGGGTGGGGCCCTCCTCAGGAACCTGGACGTGGCCCTGCAGGAGGCCACGGGGGTGCCGGTGGTGGTGGCGGAAAACCCCATTGAGGCGGTGGCCTTGGGCACGGGGAAGGCCCTGGAGATGCTCCACGTGCTGGAGGACACCATCCTTTCCTCCGACGACGTGCTGAAGAGGTGAGGCCGTGGAGATCGGGGAGATCCTGAGGCTCCTTCCCCACCGCTACCCCTTCCTCCTCATAGACCGGGTCCTGGAGGCGGACGAGAGGCGCTTCAAGGCCCTCAAGAACGTCACCTTCAACGAACCCCACTTCCAGGGCCACTTCCCCGGTTACCCCATCATGCCCGGGGTCCTGATCCTGGAGGCCATGGCCCAGGCGGCGGTGGGCACCATCGCCCGGCAACCCGGCTTCAAGCCCGGGGGGCTGGTCTTTCTGGTGGGGGTGGAGGAGGCCCGTTTCAAGAAGCCCGTGGGTCCGGGGGACACCCTGATCCTGGAGGGGGAGCTCCTCCTCTTCCGCCGGGGCCTGGGCAAGGTGGCGGTGCGGGCCCTGGTGGAGGGGGAGGAGCGGGCGCACGCCACCTTGAGCTTCGCGGTGCGGGAGGGGTAGGTGGCCGACCTCTCGGCTTACCTCAAGCGGGCCCGGGGCGGGCGGGTGGTGCAAACGGGGTTCTTGGACCTCGAGGCCCAGGCCCTGCTCCTGGAAGAGGCCCGGAGGGAAGGGCTCAGGGTGGCCTTCTTCGGGGGGTT
Source organism: Thermus sp. FJN-A (assembly GCF_054655095.1). NCBI lineage: Bacteria > Thermotogati > Deinococcota > Deinococci > Thermales > Thermaceae > Thermus > Thermus sp. FJN-A. The sequence goes on along the minus strand of NZ_BAAHSC010000194.1, from coordinate 50,473 downwards.
CCCCCTGGCGGAGCGCAAGGTGGCGGTGCTCTACCCGCCGGAGATCCCTTCCGTGCACGACCCCGTGGAGGTCTACTTCCTGGAGAAGGAGCCCCCGGACCTGGGCGAGGCCATGGGGGACCTGGAGGCGTGGGAGGGGGGCTTCCTGGTGGCCCTGCTGCCTGGGGGAAAGCGGGCCCTGGAGGAGGCGGGCTACCGGCCCTTGCCCCCGCCCGAGGGGGCCTTGCGGGCGGCGAGCGAGCGGGTGCGCACCCTGGTGGTGCCCTCCTTGCGGGTGGACGCCGTGGGGGCCAAGGGCTTCGGGGTGTCCCGCACCTACTTCGCCCAGGGGGTCAAGGCGGGGAAGGTGCGCCTCAAGGGGCGTGTGGCCTCTCCCAAGGACGAGATGGCCCCCGGGGACACCCTCTTTGCGGAGGGGCTGGGGAGCCTCAAGCTCCTGGAGGTACTTGGCGAAACCCGGCGGGGGAACTATAAAATCAAGGTGGAGGTGGAGCGCTAGGAAGACCATCGGGTTCGGGTTTGGGCTTGACGGGACTTGGGGGGGTCCTTTAGGCTAAGGTTTGTGCTCTTTGGTCGGGCCAAGGGAGCACGGTAAGAGCCAGCCGCCGCAAGGGCAGGTGCCCTTGCGGAAGAACCCTGTTAGCTTACCTCGGGCGGCCCGCTTCCCCGTTTGAGGTGACGCATGGAGATTAAGCGGTTCGGTCGCATCCGAGAGGTCATTCCCCTTCCGCCCCTCACGGAAATCCAGGTGGAGTCCTACAGAAGGGCCCTGCAGGCGGACGTTCCCCCGCACCAGCGGGAGAACGTGGGCATCCAGGCGGCCTTCAAGGAAACCTTCCCCGTGGAGGAGGGCGACAAGGGCAAGGGCGGCCTGGTGCTGGACTTTTTGGAGTACCGTTTGGGGGAGCCCCCCTTCTCCCAGGACGAGTGCCGGGAGAAGGACCTCACCTACCAAGCCCCCCTCTACGCCCGGCTTCAGCTCATCCACAAGGACACGGGCCTCATCAAGGAGGACGAGGTCTTCCTGGGGCACCTGCCCCTCATGACCGAGGACGGCTCCTTCATCGTGAACGGGGCCGACCGGGTGATCGTCTCCCAGATCCACCGCTCCCCCGGGGTCTACTTCACCCCGGACCCCGCCCGCCCCGGGCGCTACGTGGCCAGCATCATCCCCCTGCCCAAGCGGGGGCCTTGGATTGACCTGGAGGTGGAGCAGAGCGGCGCCGTTTCCATGAAGGTCAACAAGCGCAAGTTCCCCCTGATCCTCCTCCTCCGGGTCCTGGGGTACGAGGCCGAGACCCTGAACCGGGAGCTTGGCGCCTACGGGGACCTGGTGCAGGGGCTTTTGGACGAGGGGGTGCTCGCCATGCGCCCCGAGGAGGCCCTGGTGCGCCTCTTCACCCTCCTCCGCCCCGGGGATCCCCCCAAGCGGGACAAGGCCCTGGCCTACCTCTTTGGCCTCCTGGCCGACCCCAAGCGCTACGACCTGGGGGAGGCGGGCCGGTACAAGGCGGAGGAGAAGCTGGGGATCGCCCTCTCCGGGCGCACCCTGGTGCGCTTTGAGGACGGAGAGTTTAAGGACGAGGTCTTCCTCCCCACCCTGCGCTACCTCTTCGCCCTCACCGCCGGGGTGCCGGGCCACGAGGTGGACGACATCGACCACCTGGGCAACCGCCGCATCCGCACCGTGGGCGAGCTCATGGCTGACCAGTTCCGGGTGGGGCTCTCGCGCCTGGCCCGGGGGGTGCGGGAGCGGATGCTCATGGGGGCCTCCGACACCCTGACCCCGGCCAAGCTGGTGAACAACCGGCCCCTGGAGGCGGCCATCCGGGAGTTCTTCGGCCGCAGCCAGCTCTCCCAGTTCAAGGACGAGACCAACCCCCTCTCCTCCCTCAGGCACAAGCGCCGGATCTCCGCCCTGGGCCCCGGGGGCCTCACCCGGGAGCGGGCGGGCTTCGACGTGCGGGACGTGCACCGCACCCACTACGGCCGCATCTGCCCGGTGGAGACCCCGGAAGGGGCCAACATCGGCCTCATCACCTCCCTGGCCGCCTACGCCCGGGTGGACGACCTGGGCTTCATCCGCACCCCCTACCGCCGGGTGAAGCACGGGGTGGTCACGGACGAGGTGGTCTACATGACCGCCACCGAGGAGGACCGCTACACCATCGCCCAGGCCAACACCCCCTTGGAAGGCGACCGCATCGCCACCGACCGGGTGGTGGCCCGGAGGAAGGGGGAGCCCGTGATCGTGAGCCCGGAAGAGGTGGAGTTCATGGACGTCTCCCCCAAGCAGGTCTTCTCCGTGAACACCAACCTCATCCCCTTCCTGGAGCACGACGACGCCAACCGGGCCCTCATGGGTTCCAACATGCAGACCCAGGCGGTGCCCCTCATCCGGGCCCAGGCGCCGGTGGTGATGACGGGCCTCGAGGAGCGGGTGGTGCGGGACTCCCTGGCCGCGGTCTACGCGGAGGAGGACGGGGAGGTGGTGGCGGTGGACGGTCGCCGCATCGCCGTGCGCTACGCGGACGGCCGCCTGGTGGAGTACACCCTGCGCCGCTTCGTGCGCTCCAACCAGGGCACCGCCTTAGACCAGCGGCCCCGGGTGGTGGTGGGACAGCGGGTGAGGAAGGGGGACCTGCTCGCGGACGGCCCCGCCTCCGAGGAGGGCTTCTTGGCCCTGGGGCAGAACGTCCTGGTGGCCATCATGCCCTTTGACGGCTACAACTTTGAGGACGCCATCGTCATCAGCGAGGAGCTTCTCAAGCGGGACTTCTACACCTCCATCCACATCGAGCGCTACGAGATAGAGGCCCGGGACACCAAGCTGGGCCCGGAGCGCATCACCCGGGACATCCCCCACCTCTCCGAGGCCGCCCTTCGCGACCTGGACGAGGAAGGGGTGGTGCGGATCGGGGCGGAGGTGAAGCCCGGCGACATCCTGGTGGGGCGCACCAGCTTTAAGGGGGAGCAGGAGCCCTCCCCCGAGGAACGCCTCTTGCGCTCCATCTTCGGCGAGAAGGCCCGGGACGTGAAGGACACCTCCCTGCGGGTGCCCCCGGGGGAAGGGGGGATCGTGGTGGGTACCCTGCGCCTGCGCCGGGGGGACCCCGGGGTGGAGCTGAAGCCCGGGGTGCGGGAGGTGGTGCGGGTCTACGTGGCCCAGAAGCGCAAGCTCCAGGTGGGGGACAAGCTGGCCAACCGCCACGGGAACAAGGGGGTGGTGGCCAAGATCCTCCCCGTGGAGGACATGCCCCACCTGCCGGACGGCACCCCGGTGGACATCATCCTGAACCCCCTGGGCGTGCCCAGCCGCATGAACCTGGGCCAGATCCTGGAGACCCACCTGGGCCTGGCGGGGTTCTTCCTGGGCCAGCGCTACATCTCCCCGGTCTTCGACGGGGCCACGGAGCCGGAGGTCAAGGCCCTTCTGGCCGAAGCCTTTGACCTCTACTTTGGCCGGCGCAAGGAGGAGGGCTTCGGGGTGGACAAGCGGGAGCTGGAGGTCCTGGCCCGGGCGGAGAAGCTGGGCCTGGTGAGCCCGGGCAAGAGCCCCGAGGAGCAACTTCGGGAGCTTTTCGTCCAGGGGAAGGTGGTCCTCTACGATGGCCGTTCCGGGGAGCCCCTGGAAGGCCCCATCGTGGTGGGGCAGATGTTCATCATGAAGCTCTACCACATGGTGGAGGACAAGATGCACGCCCGCTCCACCGGCCCCTACTCCCTCATCACCCAACAGCCCCTGGGGGGCAAGGCCCAGTTCGGCGGCCAGCGCTTCGGGGAGATGGAGGTCTGGGCCCTCGAGGCCTACGGGGCCGCCCACACCCTGCAGGAGATGCTCACCCTGAAGTCCGACGACATTGAGGGCAGGAACGCCGCCTACGAGGCCATCATCAAGGGGGAGGACGTGCCCGAGCCCAGCGTGCCCGAGTCCTTCCGGGTTTTGGTGAAGGAGCTCCAGGCCCTGGCCCTGGACGTGCAGACCCTGGACGAAAGGGACAACCCCGTGGACATCTTTGAGGGGCTGGCGTCCAAGCGGTAGCCATTGGCGAAGAGCGGGATGCTTTGCCCGGAAGGCAAACACACGGAGGAAGAATGAGAAAGGAAGTCCGCAAGGTCCGCATCGCCCTGGCCTCCCCGGAGAAGATCCGCTCCTGGAGCTACGGGGAGGTGGAGAAGCCCGAGACCATCAACTACCGCACCCTCAAGCCCGAGCGGGACGGGCTTTTTGACGAGCGTATCTTCGGCCCCACCAAGGACTACGAGTGCGCCTGTGGCAAGTACAAGCGCCAGCGCTTTGAGGGCAAGGTGTGCGAGCGCTGCGGGGTGGAGGTGACCAAGAGCATCGTGCGCCGCTACCGCATGGGGCACATCGAGCTCGCCACCCCCGCGGCCCACATCTGGTTCGTCAAGGACGTGCCCTCCAAGATCGGCACCCTCCTGGACCTCTCCGCCACCGAGCTGGAGCAGGTCCTCTACTTCAGCAAGTACATCGTCCTGGACCCCAAGGGGGCGGTGCTGAACGGGGTGCCGGTGGAGAAGCGCCAGCTCCTCACCGACGAGGAGTACCGGGAGCTCCGCTTCGGCAAGCAGGAGACCTATCCCCTCCAGGGGGTGGACGCCCTGGTGAAGGACGGGGAGGAGGTGGTGAAGGGCCAGGAGCTCGCCCCCGGGGTGGTGAGCCGCATGGACGGGGTGGCCCTCTACCGCTTCCCCCGCCGGGTGCGGGTGGACTACCTGAAGAAGGAGCGGGCCGCCCTCATCCTGCCCCTTTCCGCCTGGGTGGAGAAGGAAAGCTACAAGCCGGGGGAGGTCCTGGCCGAGCTCGCCGAGCCCTACCTCCTCCGGGCCGAGGAGGCGGGGGTGGTGGAGCTTCGGGAGCTGGAGGAGGGCGCCTTCCTCACCCTCCTTCAGGAGGACGAACCTGTGGCCACCTACTTCCTCCCCGTGGGCATGACCCCCCAGGTGGTCCCGGGGGAGATCGTGGAGAAGGGCCAGCCCCTGGCCGAGGGCCGGGGCCTCCTGCGCCTGCCCCGCCACATGGCTGCCAAGGAGGTGGAGGCCGAGGAGGAGGGGGACCGGGTCTACCTCACCCTCTTCCTGGAGTGGACCGAGCCCAAGGACTACCGGGTGGCCCCCCACATGAACGTGGTGGTGCCGGAGGGGGCGAGGGTGGAGGCCGGCGACAAGATCGTGGCCGCCATTGACCCGGAGGAGGAGGTCATCGCCGAGGCCGAGGGGGTGGTCCACCTCCACGAGCCCGCCAGCATCGTGGTGATGAAGGCCTGCCTCTACCCCTTCGTGGAGGACGTGGAGGTGACCACTGGGGACCGGGTGGCCCCGGGGGATGTCCTGGCGGATGGGGGGAGGGTGAAGAGCGAGATCTACGGCCGGGTGGAGGTGGACCTGGTCCGCAACGTGGTGCGGGTGGTGGAGTCTTACGACATCGACGCCCGCATGGGGGCCGAGGCCATCCAGGTCCTGCTGAAGGAGCTGGACCTGGAGAAGCTGGAGGCGGAGCTTCTGGAGGAGATGAAGCACCCCTCCCGGGCCCGCCGGGCCAAGGCCAGGAAGCGCCTCGAGGTGGTGCGGGCCTTCCTGGACTCCGGCAACCGCCCCGAGTGGATGGTGTTGGAGGCGGTGCCCGTCCTGCCCCCCGACCTCCGCCCCATGGTCCAGGTGGACGGGGGCCGCTTCGCCACCAGCGACCTCAACGACCTCTACCGCCGCCTCATCAACCGCAACAACCGCCTCAAGAAGCTCCTGGCCCAGGGGGCCCCGGAGATCATCATCCGCAACGAGAAGCGCATGCTCCAGGAGGCGGTGGATGCGGTGATTGACAACGGCCGCCGGGGGGCCCCCGTCACCAACCCCGGTTCGGAGCGCCCCCTAAGGAGCCTCACCGACATCCTCTCCGGCAAGCAGGGCCGCTTCCGCCAGAACCTCCTGGGCAAGCGGGTGGACTACTCGGGCCGAAGCGTGATCGTGGTGGGGCCCCAGCTCAAGCTCCACCAGTGCGGCCTGCCCAAGCGCATGGCCCTGGAGCTCTTCAAGCCCTTCCTCCTCAAGAAGATGGAGGAGAAGGGCATCGCCCCCAACGTCAAGGCGGCGCGGCGCATGCTGGAGAGGCAGCGGGACATCAAGGACGAGGTGTGGGACGCCCTGGAGGAGGTCATCCACGGCAAGGTGGTCCTCCTGAACCGGGCCCCCACCCTGCACCGGCTGGGGATCCAGGCCTTCCAGCCCGTCCTGGTGGAGGGGCAGTCCATCCAACTCCACCCCCTGGTGTGCGAGGCCTTCAACGCCGACTTCGACGGGGACCAGATGGCGGTGCACGTGCCCCTCTCCTCCTTCGCCCAGGCGGAGGCCCGCGTCCAGATGCTCTCCGCCCACAACCTCCTCTCCCCGGCCTCCGGGGAGCCCCTGGCCAAGCCCAGCCGGGACATCATCCTGGGCCTCTACTACATCACCCAGGTGCGGCGGGAGAAGAAGGGGGCGGGCCTGGAGTTCGCCACCCCGGAGGAGGCCCTGGCCGCCTACGAGCGGGGCGAGGTGGCCCTGAACGCCCCCATCCGGGTGGCGGGCAAGGAGACCAGCGTGGGCCGCCTCAAGTTCGTCTTCGCCAGCCCCGACGAGGCCCTTCTGGCCGTGGCCCACGGGTACCTGGACCTGCAGGACGTGGTCACGGTGCGGTACCTGGGCAAGCGTCTGGAGACGAGCCCGGGCCGGGTGCTCTTCGCCCGCATCGTGGGGGAGGCCGTGGGGGACGAGAAGGTGGCCCAGGAGCTCATCCAGATGGACGTCCCCCAGGAGAAGAACTCCCTCAAGGACCTGGTCTACCAGTCCTTCCTGCGCCTGGGGATCGAGAAGACCGCCCGCCTCCTGGACGCCCTCAAGTACTACGGCTTTACCCTTTCCACCACCAGCGGCATCACCATCGGTATTGACGACGCGGTCATCCCGCCGGAGAAGCAGAGGTTCCTGGAGGAGGCCGACAGGAAGCTCCTGCAGATTGAGCAGGCCTACGAGATGGGCTTCCTCACGGACCGGGAGCGCTACGACCAGGTGATCCAGCTCTGGACGGAGACCACGGAGAAGATCACCCAGGCGGTCTTCAAGAACTTTGAGGAGAACTACCCCTTCAACCCCCTCTACGTGATGGCCCAGTCCGGGGCCCGGGGTAACCCGCAGCAGATCCGCCAGCTCTGTGGCATGCGCGGCCTCATGCAGAAGCCCTCGGGGGAGACCTTCGAGGTGCCCGTGCGCTCCTCCTTCCGCGAGGGTCTCACCGTCTTGGAGTACTTCATCAGTAGCCACGGGGCCCGTAAGGGCGGGGCGGACACCGCCCTCCGCACCGCCGACTCCGGCTACCTCACGCGGAAGCTGGTGGACGTGGCCCACGAGATCGTGGTGCGGGAGGCGGACTGCGGCACCACCAACTTCATCTCCGTGCCCCTCTTCCAGCCCGATGAGGTGACCCGCTCCTTGCGCCTCAGGAAGCGCTCGGACATAGAGTCCGGGCTCTACGGCCGCGTCCTGGCCCGGGAGGTGGAGGTGCTGGGGCAGCGGCTGGAGGAGGGCCGCTACCTCACCCTGGAGGACGTGGCCTTCCTCATCAAGGCGGCGGAGGCGGGGGAGATCCGGGAGGTCCCCGTCCGGAGCCCCCTCACCTGCCAAACCCGGTACGGGGTCTGCCAGAAGTGCTACGGCTACGACCTCTCCATGGCCCGCCCCGTGTCCATCGGGGAGGCGGTGGGGGTGGTGGCGGCGGAGTCCATCGGGGAGCCCGGCACCCAGCTCACCATGCGCACCTTCCACACGGGCGGGGTGGCCACGGGCACCGACATCACCCAGGGTCTGCCCCGCGTGATTGAGCTCTTTGAGGCCCGGCGTCCCAAGGCCAAGGCGGTCATCTCCGAGATCGACGGGGTGGTGCGCATTGAGGAGTCGGAGGACAAGCTCTCCGTCTTTGTGGAGTCCGAGGGCTTCTCCAAGGAGTACAGGCTCCCCAAGGAGGCCCGTTTGGTGGTGAAGGACGGGGATTACGTGGAGGCGGGCCAGCCCTTGACCCGTGGGGCCGTGGACCCCCACCAGCTCCTCGAGGCCCGGGGGCCGGAGGCGGTGGAGCGCTACCTGGTGGACGAGATCCAAAAGGTCTACCGGGCCCAGGGGGTGAAGCTCCACGACAAGCACATTGAGATCGTGGTGCGGCAGATGCTGAAGTACGTGGAGGTCACCGACCCCGGGGAAAGCCGCCTCCTGGAGGGCCAGGTCCTGGAGAAGTGGGACGTGGAAGCCCTGAACGAAAGGCTCATCGCCGAGGGCAAGACCCCCGTGGCCTGGAGGCCCCTCCTCATGGGGGTTACCAAGAGCGCCCTCTCCACCAAGAGCTGGCTCTCCGCGGCCAGCTTCCAGAACACCACCCACGTGCTCACCGAGGCGGCCATCGCCGGGAAGAAGGACGAGCTCATCGGCCTCAAGGAGAACGTCATCCTGGGCCGCCTCATCCCCGCCGGCACGGGCTCGGACTTCGTGCGCTTCACCCAGGTGGTGGACAAGAAGACCTTGAAGGCCATAGAGGAGGCCAGAAAGGAGGCGGTGGAGGCCAAGGAGCCCACCCTGCGCCGGCCCCTGCGCCGGGAGCAGCCGGGGAAGCAGGCGTAAGGCCACCCCGGGCTGGCCTGGGCCCGCATGGGGGCCCAGGCAAAAGGGCCCGGTGGCGCGGCCGCGGCTAAGGGGGTGGGGAGGCCTCCCCGCCCCCTTCCATGGGCCATAATGGACCCATGCAGGCCAGGCTCTACACCGCCTTCCGCCAGGTGGGGGAGGACCTCTTCCAGCAAAGGCTCATCTCCGCCACCGCGGGGAACTTCTCCGTGCGCACCAAGGAGGGCTTTCTCATCACCAAAAGCGGCGTGCAGAAGGCCCGCCTCACCCCGGAGGACCTGGTGGAGGTGCCCCTTTCGGGGCCCGTCCCCCCAGAGGCCAGCGTGGAGAGCGTCATCCACCGGGAGGTCTACCGCAGCACGGGGGCCAGGGCCCTGGTCCACGCCCACCCCCGGGTGGCCGTGGCCCTTTCCCTCTCCCTGAACCGGCTCGTGCCCTTGGACCTCGAGGGCCAGTACTACCTCAAGGAGGTGCCGGTGCTGGCCCCAAAGACCGTCTCCGCCACGGAGGAGGCGGCCTTGGCCGTGGCCGAGGCCCTAAAGGAGCACCGGGCCTGCCTCCTGAGGGGCCACGGGGCCTTCGCCCTGGGGCTCAAGGAACGCCCTGAGGAGGCGCTCTTGGAGGCCTACAGCCTCCTCACCACCTTGGAGGAGAGCGCGGAGATCCTCCTGTACCACCGCCTCTGGGGGGCAGGATGAGGGTGCTCTTCGTGGAGGGGAAGGATAAGGAGGCCCTCCTGGCCCTGGGGAGGAGGCTCCCCCACCCCTGGTGGCTCCTGGAGGGGGAGGGGGTGTGGCTCTTGCAGGTCTTCGGGGCCTCGGAGGAGGCGGAGGCGCAGGCGCGGGGTCTGGGGGGCGTGCGGGTCTGGACCTTCACGCTCCAGGATGGGGTAGTCTATAGGGGATGCGGGAAGAAATCGGCTACATCCCCGTAGGGGAGGCGGAGCTTTACGTGGAGGACGTGGGGGACGAGCGCGCTCCCGCCCTTTTCGTCCTCCACGGGGGGCCCGGGGGCAACGCCTACGCCCTCCGGGAGGGCCTGCAAGACTACCTGGAGGACTTCCGGGTGGTCTACTTTGACCAGCGGGGCTCGGGGCGGAGCCTGGAGCTGCCGGAGGACCCCAGGCTCTTCACCGTGGACGCCTTGGTGGAGGACACCCTGGGCCTGGCCGAGGCCTTGGGGGTGGAGCGGTTCGGCCTCCTGGCCCACGGCTTCGGGGCGGTGGTGGCCCTGGAGCTTCTCCGCCGCGCCCCGGAGGCCGAGGGGGCCATCCTCCTCTCCCCCTGGGTGAGCTTTCCCTGGCTGGCCGCCCGCCTGGCGGAGGCCGCGGGCCTGGTGCCCCTTCCCGACCCCGAGGAAAACCTGAGGGCCGCCCTGGAGCGCGCCGAGCCCAAGGCCCTCTTTGACCGCCTCATGTTCCCCACCCCCCACGGGCGCCTGGAGTACGAGTGGGTGGCGGAGGGTTCGGGCATCCTGGGCTCTGATACCCCCGCCCTGGCCTTCCTGAAAAACGGCCTTTGGCACCTGGACTACACCCCCTACCTTTCCCCTGGCCGCAGGCCGGTGGCGGTGGTGGTGGGCGAGAAGGACGGCACCAGCTACCCCTACGCCGAGGAGGTGGCCGAGCGCCTCAAGGCCCCCATCCACGTGGTCCCAGGGGCCGGGCACTTCCCCTGGATTGACGAGCCGGAGGCCTTTGGCAGGGCCCTGGAGACCGCTCTTGCGACCCTCCTGCCCTCTTGGAAGGGCAAGGCCTAATGCCGGCACGGGGACCCCGGTGGGAGGGCCCGGCGGGTGAGGGGGGTGTAAGCGTTTGTGCTAGGATAGGGGGGTCACCGGGGGTGCCCCACAAGGGGCTGAGAGATACCCTTGGAACCTGATCCGGGTAGTGCCGGCGTAGGGAAGGTGACGGAGGCCCCTCCCGGTGACAAGGAGGGGTTTTATGGTGCGCGCGCTTGCCTTCTCGGTCCTCTTGGCCCTGGCCTTGGCCCAGGAGATCACGGTCCTCACCCATTCCAGCTTTTCCCTGGACAAGAACCTCATCGCCCAGTTTGAGCGGGAGACGGGCCTGAAGCTCCGCTTTCTCAAGGGAGGGGATGCGGGGGAGACCCTAAACCGGGCCATCCTCACCAAGGGGGCTCCCATCGCCGACGTGATCTACGGCTTTGACAACACCTTCCTCTCCCGGGCCCTGGAGGCCGACATCCTCCTCCCCTACCGGAGCCCGGAGATCCCGAACCTCAAGGCCACCCTGCTCCTGGACCCCACCTTCCGGGCCCTCCCCGTGGACTACGGCTGGGTGAGCCTGAACTACGATCGGGCCTTCTTCAAGGAGAGGCCCTTGCCCAAGGCCCCCCAGGACCTGGCCCGGCCCGAGTACGCCAGGCTTCTGGTGGTGCAGAACCCCGCCACCAGCTCGCCCGGGCTCGCCTTCCTGATGGCCACCGTGGCCCGCTTCGGGGAGGACGGCTACCTGGACTTCTGGGCGGCCCTCAGGGACGGGGGGGTACGGGTGGCCAAGGGGTGGAGCGAGGCCTACTACACCCACTTCACCCTCTACAAGGGGGACAGGCCCTTGGTGGTCTCCTACACCACCTCCCCGGCCGCCGAGGTCTACTACTCCGAGGGCAAGTACAAGGAGCCGCCCACGGGCAACCTCTTTCCGGAGCTGGCCTTCTTCCAGGTGGAGTTCGTGGGCGTTCTGAAGGGGACCAAGAACCTGGCGGGGGCCAAGAAGGTGGTGGACTGGTTCCTTTCCCGGCCCGTACAGGAGAACCTGCCCACGGAGATGTGGATGTACCCGGCGAGGAGGGACGCCAGGCTGCCCGAGGTCTTCCGCTTCGCCCCCGAGCCCTTGGGGAGCGTCCGCCTGGACCCCAAGGCCATGGCGCAAAACCGGGAGCGCTGGATTGAGGAGTGGACCAGGGTGGTCCTCCAGGGGCAAAGCCCCGAGGCGGTGCGCCGGGGCCGTCGGTGAGTGGGGCCGCGTGATGCCCTTTTGTCCGGCTTCATCTGCCCTGTGGCCTCCGGAAGTCCCACGGGGCCCTTTCTCCGGGGCCCCCATGCCGGCTTAGGCCGGCATGGGGTGGTATGGTCCGGCTCGCGGGGTTTCCCGTCCTCCTCTTCCTGGCCTTCGCCCTCTTCTACCCCCTCGGGCGCATCCTGGCCCTGGGGGTGGGGGAGGGGTTGGCCAGGGCCCTGACCAACCCCTACTACTGGGGGCGCTACCTGTGGAGCCTGGAGTACGGCCTTCTTTCCGCCCTCCTCACCCTCCTCTTGGCCCTCCCCCTGGCCTTCCTCTTCCGGAGGCGGTTTCCCATGAGGGAGGCCCTGCTCGCCCTTTCCCTCCTGCCCTTCGTCCTCCCCACCCCGGTGGTGGCCCTGGGGTTTTTGGCCCTCCTCGGCCCCAGGGGGGCTTTGGGGGTGGACCTCTACGGCACCAAGACCCTCCTCCTCCTGGCCGCCGTCTTTTACAACCTGGGGCTTGCCCTGAGGATCCTGCTTCCCGTGGCGGTGCGCCTGGAGGGCCCCGTGCGGGCGGCCAGGGTCCTGGGGGCTACCCCCTGGCGGGCCCTCCTGCGGGTGGGGCTTCCCCTCCTCCTCCCCGCCCTGGCCTCCGCGGGGCTTCTCGTCTTCCTCTACGCCTTCTCCGCCTTCGGGGTGCCCCTCCTCCTGGGGGGGCCCCGGTACGCCACCCTCGAGGTGGAGGTCTACACCCTCCTGGCCTACCGCCTGGCCTTCCCCGAGGCCAGCGCCCTCATGCTCCTGCAGATGGCCACCTTGGGCCTGGCGGTCCTCCTGTACCTGCGCTTCCGGCCCTACCCCCTCCCCCCTGGGGAGCTTCTCCCCGCCCCCTCCTGGGCCTGGAGCGCGGGGCTTGCCGCCTTTTTCCTCCTCCTGTTCGCCCCCCTTTGGGCCCTCTTCCTCCGCGCCGACCCCTCGGCCCTGGCCTCCGCCTGGGCCACGGAGGACTTCACCCCCCTTTCCCTGGCCCTCTGGAATAGCCTCCGCTTTACCGCCCTGGCCCTCCTCCTGGCCCTTCCCCTGGGCGTGGCCTACGCCACGGCCGCCCGGGGAAGCCGCCTCCTGGACCTTTTGGGGCTTTTCCCCCTCATGGTGAGCCCGGTGGCCGTGGGCCTGGGCTACCTCCTGGCCTACCCCGCCTGGCGGGGTTCCTTGCCCCTCCTCCTCACCGCCTACGCCCTCCTGGCCTACCCCCTTTTGGCTCGGGCCCTCCTCCCCGCCCTGAAAAGCCTCTCCCCGAGCCTAATCCAAGCGGCCCGGGTCCTGGGGGCCACGCCCCTTAGGGCCTTTTTCCGCGTGGAGCTCCCCTTGGTGTGGCCTGCCCTGCGGTCGGGGCTGGCCCTAGCCCTGGCCGCCATCCTGGGGGAGTTCGGGGCGAGCCTCGTCCTCTGGCGCCCCGAGTGGACCACCCTGACCCTGGGCATCTACGAGCGCCTGGGGAGGCCGGGGGAGGTCCCCTTCCGGGAAGCCCTGGCCATGGCCGCCTCCCTCGCCCTCCTCTCCGGGCTCCTCTTCTACCTCCTGGACCGGGGCAGGGGGCGGTGGGGTTGAATACCACCCCATGCTGGCTTGCGCCAGGACCCCGGAAAAGGGCTCAGGTTTGGCACCGGGGGCAAAAGTGGGTGCCCCTTCCCGCCACCACCCCCCGCGCCACCGGGTGGCCGCACCGGGGGCAGGGCAGGCCCGCCCGGCCGTAGACCGCATGGCGCTCTTTGTACCCCCCGGGGAGGCCGTCGGGCTGCTGGTAGGTGCGGTCGGAGAGGGTGCTTCCCCCCAGGGCCAAGGCCTCGAGGAGCACCTCCCGGATGGCGCTATAGAGCCGCTTGGCCGCCGCCTCCTCCACCTCCAGGCCCCGGCGGAAGGGGCTTAGCCCAGCGCGGAAGAGGGCCTCGTCCGCGTAGATGTTGCCCACCCCGGCGGCCAAGGTCTGGTCCAGGAGGAGGGCCTTGAGGGGTTTTTTGCTTCCCCTAAGCCCCTCCCAGAACGCGGGGAAGCAAAAGGCCTCGGAGAGGGGCTCGGGGCCCAGGCGCCGGAGGAGGGGGATCTCCCGGTAGTCCCCCTCCTCCACCACCCAGATCCGGCCGAAGCGCCGGGGGTCGTGGAGGAAGAGGGCCCCCCCGTCCCAGAGGAAGGCCACCCGGGTGTGGGGGGTTTCCCGGAGGCGGAACCCCCCGGTCATGCCCAGGTGGACCACCATCTCCAGGCCGCCGGAAAGGGCAAGGAGGAGAAACTTGCCCCGCCGGGCGATGCCCTCCACCGCCTTTCCCCGGGCCCTCTCCGTGTGGCGGTAGCGGGCGGGGTCCTGGTGGCGCACCTCCTGGAGGCGCTTCCCCAGGAGGAGGGGGAGGAGCTTCCTCCGGGTGGTCTCCACCTCGGGAAGCTCAGGCACGTCGCCTCCTTTGGGCCAGGGCCGCGTAGAGCCTTTCCCCCAGGCCCCCCACCCGCCCCAGCAGGAGGAAGGGGTAAAGCGGCCAGAGGAGGGGGAGCCTCCGGCCCAGGGCCAGAAGGGCGGCGTAGCCCCGGTGCACCCGGTCCCCCTCCAGGACGTGGAGGGCCTGCAGGAGTTCCACCTGGGGGAGGTCCCGGGCTTCCTGAAGGGCTTCCACCCGGAGGGTGCCCCTAAGGTCCAGGGCCTTCAGGCCCCGCCCCAAGGCCTGGCAGAGGGGGCAATCCGCGTCAATCAGCACCCGCATGGGCCTCCACCGGCACCGGTTCCCCCTTCTCGTTCACCGCCACGTAGGTGAGCTGTCCCTTGGTGGCGAGCACGCGGCCGTTTTCCTGGCCGAAGCGCTCCTTGTAGACCTCCACCTCCACGGTGAGGGAGGTGCGCCCCACCCGCACCACCCGGGCCACCACCTCCAGGAGGTCCCCGGTGCGGATGGGCACCTTGAACTCCACGCTGCTCACCGCCACGGTGACCACGGGCTTTTTGGCCCTGCGGGCGGCGGCGTACGAGCCCACCTTGTCCATGAGGCCCAGCACGAAGCCGCCAAAGGCGGCCCCCAAGGGGTTGGTGTGCTCGGGGAAGACCAGCTCGAGGGTGCGCGCCTCCATACCCCTTCAGGCTACTAAAGAAGGGCGTCGGTGAGGCAGGCCATCTGCCGGTCCTTCTCCGTGATCCCGCCCGCCGTGTGGGTCCACCACTCCACCGTCACCCGGCCCCACTCCACCGTGAGGCGGGGGTGGTGGTTCTCCCTCTCCGCGAGCTCCCCCACGCGGTGGGCGAAGGCCAAGGCCTCCCGGAAGTCCCGGAAGCGGAAGGCCTTGGCCAGGCGCTCGGGGTCTTGGCGCACCTCCCAGTCCATGGGCCCAGGATAAGGAAAACCCCCCGGGCCCAACGTGCCCGGGGTTTCCTTCTGGTTGCGGGGGCGGGATTTGAACCCGCGACCTTCGGGTTATGAGCCCGACGAGCTACCAGGCTGCTCCACCCCGCGCCGCCACCCTTAACTATAGCGGGGGGGAAGGGGGTATGTCAAGCACCTTGCCCGGGTTCAGGAGCCCCTCGGGGTCCAGGAGAGCCTTAATCTTTCGCATCCACTCCAAAGACCCCCCGTGCTCCCGGGGGAGGAACTTCTTTTTCCTGAGGCCCACCCCGTGCTCCGCGGTGCAGGTGCCCCCCAGGGCCAGGGCCCTTTCCACCAGCTTTTCCGCGTAGGCCTCCGCCTTGGGGTAGTCCTGGGGGAGGACGGGAACCAAGGTGTGGAAGTTTCCGTCCCCCACGTGGCCCAGGATGTTCCCGGTGAGGTCCATCTCCTGGAGGAGCCCCTGGGCGTAGCGCACCATCTGGGGAAGCCGGGAGAGGGGGACGGCCACGTCCGTGATCACGAAAAGGTGGCCGGGGAAGAGGTGGACCAGGGCCCAGTAGGCCTGGTGCCGCGCCTCCCACTGGCGGCGCCTTTCCTCCTCCGTCTTGGCCGCCTCCACCGCCAAGGCCCCGGCCTCCCGCACGAGCTCCAGGGCCAAGGCGCTTTCCGCCTCCAGGGCCTCCTTCGTGGAGGCGTGGAACTCCAGGAAGAGGGCGGGCCGCTCGGGAAAGCCCGCCCCCAGGTACCGGTTCAGGGCCCGCATGGCGAGCTCGTCCAAAAGTTCCAGCCTCGCCACGGGAAGCCCCGAGGCCATCACCCGGTAGCTGGCCTCCGCCGCCTCCTCCACCCCGGGGAAGAAGACCCTTAGGGTGTGGACGTGCTCGGGGAGGGGGTGGAGCCTCAGGGTGAGCCGGGTGATGATGCCTAAGGTGCCCTCGCTTCCGATGAAGAGGTCCTTGAGGTCGTAGCCCGAGGAGGTCTTGCGCACGCCCCGCCCGAGCTCCAGGACCTCCCCGTTCGCCAGGACCACCTGCAGCGCCAGGACGTTCTGCCGCATCCCCCCGTAGCGCACCGTGGTGGTGCCGCTGGCGTTGGTGGCCGCCATGCCCCCCAAGGAGGCGTCCGCCCCCGGGTCCACGGGGAAGAAGAGGCCCGTGCCCTTCAGGGCCTCGTTGAGGCTTTTGCGGGTGAGGCCGGGCTCCACCACGCAAGAAAAGTCCTGGGGCCGCACCTCCAGGATCCGGTTCATGCGGCTTAGGTCCAGGCTGATGGCCTCCTTGAGGGGGAGGAGGTGGCCCTCGAGGCTCGTCCCCGCCCCGAAGGGGATCACCGCCACGCCCCACGCCCGGGCCCATTGGAGGGCCTTTTGCACGTCCTCCACGCTTTCCGGGTAGACCACGGCCAATACCGGCCTCGCCTCGGGGTAGCCCTCGTCCTTTCCGTGGCGCAGGCGCTCGCTTTCCGAGAGGTCCACCTTTCCCGGAAAGAGGCGCCTTAGGGCCTCCAGCTTTTCCATGTACCTGAGTTTACGCCGCTTGCCCAGTGAGGGAGGGAAGGCCCAGAGCTCCTTAGGCCTCGTAAAGCTGGGCCTGGAGTCGCCAAAGCTCGGCGTAGGCGCCATTCTTCTGCAACAACTCCTCATGGGTCCCTTCTTCCACCAACCGGCCCTCCTGCAGGACGAGGATCCGATCCGCCATGCGCACCGAGCCCAGGCGGTGGGTGATGAGGATAGCCGTCTTACCCCCGGCCATCTCGGCGAATCGCCTGTAGAGATGGGCCTCCTCTTTGGGATCCAGCGAGGCCGTGGGCTCGTCCAACACCAAAATCTCTGCCTTACGGAAGAAGGCACGTGAGAGGGCAACCCGCTGCCACTCCCCCAGGGAAAGCTCTACGCCGCCAAAGGCTCTGGACAGGAGGGCCTGGGGGCCAAGCCGTTGGAGGAGCTCCCAAGCTCCGCCAAGACGGAAAGCCTCTGCGACCCGCTTGGGATCGGGCTTGGTGTCTGGGTGGGAAAGGGTGACATTTTCCTCAAGGGTTAAGGCGTAGCGGCCAAAGTCCTGGAAGACTGCGGCGATAAGAGCGCGCCAGGCCTTCAGGTCTATTTCCCGGAGGTCAATCCCGTCCACCAGGATGCGGCCCTCCGTGGGGTCGTAGAAGCGGAGGAGCTTCACTAAGGTGGTCTTGCCCGCCCCGTTTTCCCCCACCAGGGCCAGGCATTCCCCCCGTCGGAGGGTAAAGGAGACCCCCGCAAGCGCCCGCTTCCCGCCAGGGTAGCAGAACCCCACCCCTTCAAAACGGATCTCCTCAAAACCCTTAACCTTCCTGCCCCGTCCGGTGTCCGCCAGGGAAGCAGGCCTAGCCAGAAAGCCCTCCAGCCTTTCAAAGTACAGCAGGCTTTCGTACAGCATGCCCCCGTCCTGGACTAGGGCGTACAGGTTTTGCTGAAGGCTTCCCACCGACTGCAAGAGGAGCACTAGGCTGCCCAGGCTCCCTCCCAAGAGGGTCTGGCGCAGTCCCACTAGGAGGGCAAGAGCCGTGAAAAGTGCGCTCAGCAGCACCAGCAGACTGGTCCCTAGGGCCTGGCGGCCTCGTGCGTGGCGTAGGCTTTGGTAGAAACTATGGAAGGCCTCGAGGTAACGTCTGCGGAAGAAGGGCAAAAGACCGAATAACCGCACTTCTTTAGCGGCCTCAGGACTCAGGAGCACCTCGGCAAAGTAGCGCATCCGCCGGGCCTCGGGGGCTCCAAAGAGTAGGGCCTCCCACACCCCCTTCTGGAGCCGAAAGGTGAGCCAGGCCTGGGGCAGGGTGGCCAAAAGTAGGAGCAGGGGGAAGAACGGGGCTAGCCCAAATAGCAAAAAAAGAACCCCGAGGACGGTGAGGACCTCACGGAAAGCGTTGCCCAGGAAAACCAGCAGGTTAAGGGGCTGATAAGGGGCCTGGTCGCGCAGTACCTGAAGCTCATCGTGAAAGCGGGGATCCTCAAAGGGGGTCAGGTCCGGCGTACCGGCCGCCTTCTCCATAAGGAGCAGGTGAACCCGAGCGGTGAGCTTTTCGTTCACCGAACCTTGCAGGTAGGCCACCCAGGGGGTGAAGAGGAAGTCCAGGCCTAAAGCCAGCGCTAACCCCACCAGCGGCCAAAGGAGGGCCGGGGTGAGGGAACTACCCCCCAGCGTGGCCGCCAGCTGGTCCACCAAGGCCCGGGTGAGGCCCAGCACCGCCACCGGCACCAGCCCTCCCAGGGCCAGGAGCGTAAGCAAAAGAGTGCTTTCCCTAGGGCTTGCGTGGAAGATGTGCCGGAGCGCAGGGAACAGCAGGCGCCAGAGAGGTTTTTTACCCAGCCCCAACCACCTCCTGCGGACGAGAAATCCAACGCATAGGATTCATGTAGTTAGAAGCTATGTATTCCCACTCCTTTTCCGAAACTGGCACCATGTCCTCCACAGCATAGCGGTTCCGCATAGGCTGGGTAGGGTCGTGGCGGAGCACCGCTTTGTATCCCTCGGGGATACTTACGATGTCAAAGGGTTGACCGCTTTCATCCCACTCCCAGATGAGGACTTCCCCCAATAGCGCGTAAAAAGCATCCCTATGGGTGTCCAGGTTGCGGGCGTACACATTTGCCGGGCAGTACCAGCACGAGGTGCGGTATTTCCCGCAAGCCACCACTTCCAGTGGCCGCACATAGTGCCGAAACTTAAAGACCTCGCCGAAGAAGACCAGAGCGGGTCCCTCAGCGGGCCGAGCAAGGACGCCTCCTTGGGGATGGTATAAGGTACGCAAGCTCCGAGGACGGCCCCAAGCGGAGGAACAGGCCGTAGCTATCCCTGACCTCCAGGAGGCCGTCCCGCGTTTCAAGGGTATCGCCGACCTCCAGCGTCATGCCCTCTACGACGGGAAAGTCCCTTCCACCGCGTAAAAGCGTTGTTCACTTCCTTTCCCAGCTCGCCGAAGGAGCTGAGTAACGGTGTAAACTATCATTAGCTTCACCCCTTTCCATATTAGCCCCAGGGTATCAGGGGGGAGGTTACGCGGGGGTTACGTGGAAAGGATTCCATAGCTAGCCTCCCGCGTAACCCCCGTAACCAGGATCCCAGGCCCTCCCCGAGGATGCTCAGGGCCTCGTTCCTCACCGCCACCCCTTTCCAGCCAAGGGAGCGAGGACGAGGAGTAGCCCCCCGGCCAGGAGGAAGGGGAGGGGGAGGGCCACCCCCGCCAGGGCCCCGCCCAGGAGGGGGCCTAAGGGGGCCAGGGCCCCGCTCAGGAAGAGAAAGCCTCCCGCCACCCGGCCCCGAAGCTCCGGGGGGGCCTGGCTCAGGCGCACCGCCCCGGCCACCGCGCCGAAGAGGGCGCCCCCAGCCCCCAGGAGAAAGGTCAAACCCGCGAGGAGGGGCCAGGGGGGAAGCAGGGCGGTCCCCAGGAGGCCTAGCCCCGCGAGGCCCAGGGCGAGCCTCAGGGTACCTCCTTCTCCTAACCGCCCCAGGACCGCCCCTACCAGGAGCCCTCCCAAAGCCCCCCCGAGGCTCTGGACTGCGCCCAGGAGGCCCAGGACCCAGGAGGCCTCCCCCAAGCCCCGCAAAACCACAAAGGGCAGGAGGCCGGCGAAGAAGGCGTAGGCCAGGCCCAGGAGGGCCTCCTGGAGCAGGAGAGGACGGAGGGAGGGGCTTTCCCAAAGGAAGCGCAAGCCCAAGAGGCTTCCCCCCTCTGGTCTTACCGAGGATCTTGGGGGCAGGGGAAGGGCGCGGTAGAGCCCGGCCGCGAGGAAGAGGAGCCCGCTTCCCAGGCCAACGGTCCAGGGGCGGCTTCGGGTGAAGAGGAGACCCGCGGCCAGGTCAGAAAGGGCGTCGGCGGCGGTGTAGAGGGCTCCGAGCTGCCCCCGGGCCTGGGCCAGGGTCTCCTTGGGGAGGAGATCGGCGAGGAGGGCCCCGGCGGCCACCATCCGCAGGGCCTCCAGGAAGGCGAAGAGGAAGCCCAAGAGGTAGAGGGGGAAGAGGACGGGGGTGGCGAGGAGAGGAAGGAGGGCCAGGGTGAGCCCTCCTTGGCCCAAGGCGGCCAGGAAGAGGAGCCTTCCCCTGGGCAACCGGTCGGCCAGATGCCCCCCGTAGAGGGCGAAGAGGGGCTCGGCCAGGAGGCGGAAGGTCAGGGCTAAGCTGGCCGCTAGGGGGCTCAAGGCCCCAAGAGCGGTTAGGGCGGCGTGGGCGAAGTAGAAGAACCCCGCTCCGAAGAGGCGGAAGGCTTCCAGCCAGAGGAGGAGGGCTAGCGTCATACGCCTACAGGCTAGCCGGAAACGGGCCAAAAACGAGAGGGGGTAGACTCTCCTTGTCCCAGTTTCCTACCCTACTTCTTGCCTTAAGGCCTCCAGTCGCCTAGGGTGCAGGGGTCCTAGGGCGAAGGGGAGAAGGACCAGGAATCCCAGGGCTCCTAGGAGGAGGGGCAGGGCTGGATTCCCCTTGCCCAGGACCCCCGCCCCCAGGCCCCCCAGGGCCCCGGCCCCGTAGAGGAGGGCCCGGATGGCGGCGAGGCTTGGGGCCAGGCCCTCCTTGGGCAGGAGCCAGCCCCGCACCGCCCGCAGGTGGGTGCTGAGGAGGGCCACCGCCAGGCCTAGCAGGGGAGGGGCGGCGAGGAGGAGGGGAAAGGGCAGGAGAAAGCCCATCCCCCCGAGGGCTGCCCCTAGCGGGCCCAGCCTAAAGGCCGGGGCCGGTGGGACCCGCCCGGCAAAGTAGCTTCCCAGGGTGTACCCCAGGCTTTGCAGCACGAAGACCAGGCCGAAGAGGGCTTCCGGGGTGCCCGCCCGAAGGGCCAGAAGGCCCAGAAGGGCGGTGGTGAGGGCGTGGGCCAGGGTAAAGAGGAGGGAAAGAAGGAGATAGGGCCTGAGGGGGGCATGGGCCAGGAGGCGACGGAGGGACCGCCCCAGGGCCTCGGGCCTCGCCGCCTCCTCCCTCTCCTCCTTCTCCCCGGTGAGGGCGGGGCGGAGGAGGGCCCAGGCCAGGAGGAGGATCCCGGCGGCAAGGAGGTAAGGGAGGGCGGGATGGAGGGCGAAGAGGGCGGGGCCGAGGCCTACCCCCACCAGCCCCCCCGCCTCCCAGGCGGCGTAGAGCTTGCCGCTCCTTTCCGCCAGCCTGTCCCGGCCTCTCCGCACCAGGAGGCCTTCCCAGGCCACGATGGCCAGGTCGGTGAGGACCATAAGGGGGTAAGCGTAGAGGACCAGGAGGGCGGCTTCCCGCGGCAGGAAGGGAAGGGGGAGGAAGATGAGGCCCCGGGCCAGGCGCAACTCCAGGAGAGCCCGGGCCAGGCCTCGCCGCTCCACCCAGGGGCTGAGGAGGAGAAGGGGCCCTAGGGTAAGGTAGCCCAAGGCGGCGAAGAAGCCCACCCAGAAGGCTTCCCCCGTGCGGGCCACTTCCAGAGCGAGGGCGCTAAAGCCTAAGGAGGCCCCGAGGTCGCTCAGGGCCTCGGCCAAGAGGGCCCCGTTATGGAAGGGAAACCTCACGGGGACCTCCCCTCCCTCAGGGAGAGGAGCCGCCCGCACCCCATGGGCCCCAGGGCCAAGGGCAGGAGGAGAAGGAGGCCCAAGAGGGCGGTAAGGAGGGGCACCCGGGGGCCAAGGGCCCCCAAGCCCCCCGCCAGGAGGGTGCCGAGGAGGCTCCCCAGGGAGAGGAGGGCCACCGCCCCCGCCTGCGCCCGGCCCAGGAGGGCCTCCGGTGCGAGGCGCTGCCGGTAGGCCCGTAGGTGGACCCCACTTAAGGCACCTCCCCCGCCCACAAGGAAAGCGCCCAGAGGCCCGAAAGGAAAGGGCAGGAGGAGGAGGGCAAGCCCCAAGACCCTCAGCCCGTGCCCGCCCCAAATCCCCAGGCAAGGCCCTACCCTTCCCGCCGCGAGGCTTCCCAGGAAGCCCCCCAGGGAGAGGCCCAAGGGGTAGAGGCCGTAGAGGACAGGGGGCGTCCCCTGGGCCAGGGCCAGGAGGGGGAGGAGAGCCAGGGCCAGCCCGGAGAGGAAGCTCAGGGCCAGGGCGTAGAGGGTGAGGGGAACGAGCCGCCTGTCCCCGAGGAGGAAGGCGAGCCCCGCGAGGAGGGCCCTCAAAGTAAAACCCTCCCCCTTCGCCGCCCGTGGGGGCGGGTAGGGGGGGAGGTTCCGGAGGAGAAGGCCCTCCCCCGCGAGGAGGAGGCCTCCCAGGGCGAAGGGCAGGGGCTTGGCCAGGAGAAGGAGGGGAGGGGCCAGGAGGTCCCCCAGGCCGTCCCCGAGGAGCTGGGCCGCCTGAAGCCTTCCCCCTTCCCGCTCTAGCCTGCCCCGGGCCAGGCGGACCAGGAGGGCGTGCCAGGCGGGGAGGTCCAGGGCCAAGACGGCCTGGAAGAGGAAGGCCAGGGGGAGGAGGAAGAGGGGTTCCTTGGGGAGGAGGGCGAGGAGGCCCAGGATCCCGGCCCTAAGCCAGACCCCTGCGAGGAGGAGGGTCCTGCGGTCCAGCCGGTCCAGAAGGAGACCGGCGAGGAGGTCCAGGGGCAGGGTGAGGTAGGGGAGGGCCGCCAGAAGGGCCAGGACCCAGGGCTCTCCCCCGAGGCCTAGGAGGAGCCCGAGGCCCGTGAAGGCCAGGCTCCCCCCGAAGACGCCTACCGACTCGGCGAAAAGGTACCTCCCCCGCAAGCTGGAAGGCTCCCAGCGAAGGACCTCATGTGGCCCTCCCGCGTCCGGCCGCCGGCCTTGACCTCCTGCACCTCCTTGAGCATCTTCTTCACCCCCTTCCGGGTTAGCCCCAGGGTAGCAGGGGGGAGGTTACGCGGGGGTTACGTGGAAGGGGTTCCATAGCTGGCCTCCCGCGTAACGCCCGTGACCAGGGTTCCGTGCCCTCCCCGAGGATGCCCGGGGCCTCGTTCTTCACCGCCACCCCTTTCCCGCCAAGGGGGCGAGGGTGAGGAGGAGCCCCCCGGCCAGGAGGAAGGGAAGGGGGAGGGCCACCCCCGCCAGGGCCCCGCCCAGGAGGGGGCCTAAGGGGGCCAGGGCCCCGCTCAGGAAGAGAAAGCCTCCCGCCACCCGGCCCCGAAGCTCCGGGGGGGCTTCTCCCAGTCGGATGGCCCCGGCCACCACGAAGAAGGCCAGGCTGCCGAGGCCGAGAAGAAACGCCCCTAGCCCTACCCAGACCCAGTGGGAAGCCCCACCTAGGATCAGGCAGGCCCCGGTTCCCGAAAGGAGGGCGAGCATAAGGACCCTCCCCCTCCCAACCCGCTGCGAAAGCTCCCCACCGAGGAGGCTTCCCAGGAAACTCCCTATGCCCAAGAGGGACGAGACGATGCCGTAGACGAGGGGGCTTTCCTCCAGGACTCTTAGAAGCAAAAAGGGCAATAAGCTGACTACCAGAGCGAAAACAAAGGCATAGGTGGTTTCGGCGACCACGACAGGCCGCAGTATAGGGACCTGCCAGAGGAAGCGTACACCTTCCCAGACTTCTGTAAAGCGGAAGTGTTTCTTCGGCGTGGGTGCCTTTTCCGAAGGAAGGGAGCGATAGAGAAGGGCGGCGCTGAAGAGGGCCATAAGTGCCAGGAAGGGGGGCAACCAGAATGTCCGGGTTACGAGGATGCCGGCGAAGGGATCTTTCAAGGTGTCCACCGCGATGTGGACCGCCGCCGTCCTGCCCCGCGCTTTCTCCAAGCCCTCCCTGCCTGCCAAGTCCGCCAGGTAGGCCGAGGCCGTGAGCCCCGCTAGGGTTGAAAGGGCAAAGAAAAGCGCTCCACAGAGGACAAGCAGGATCGGGGTTTTCAGGAGCAGGCCCAGGGCTGTCAGAGCCTGAAGCGTTAGCGCAACGGCCAAAAGCTCCCTTCTTGGAATCCTGTCCGCCAAGGCGCCTAGGGGAAGGGCGAGGAGCCCGGCGATCCGCTGTAGGGTGAAAGGAAGGGTGGCTTGCCAGGCGGGACCCCCTGAGAGGGCGAAAAGGACGAAGAGGGGAAGGGTGAAGAGGCCTTCCCCTAAAGTTCTCAGGCCCTCGGCAAGAAAGAATCGCCTCAAGCGCAAAAGTTACGCACCAGGTAGATTACACCTGAGGAGAAGGAACAAACGAACATTTCCTTGCCGTCAGGACTGAACCTTACGCAACTCGGTCAGTTGAGACCTTGGACCACAGGCGGTACGTGTCGGTAGTCACCGGGTTTTTCAGGGTCCAATGCAAATACAGTACCTGCAGGTGGATCAACGGCGTAGATTAGCCCATTTACCGGATGCTGCGTCATTCCTCCCGTAAAACGCAGGCCCCTAGCAATCACATTCTTATCGTCCGACAGGATATCAGCGAACCGTCCGCCTCCTTTGGGCACTTTGAAGATCACAAAATTGGCCTCTAAGATTAGAGATCCGTCCGCAAGGCGCTTAGTCCAAGGTGCACTTTCGCACCCCATCATCACTTGGGGCCTAAACTGGTACCCGTGGGCCCCCGGTTCTTGGTAATAAACGGGGCTCGCATAGGGTATTTCCTTGACGTAAGGGAGATGCTTTTCCCTCCCCCCACCCTCTGTGATGTCGGTCAGTTGGCCGAAAAGAGGAGCGACCAACTCACTTACAAAAATCCTTTCCTCGCCGTCTAGTTGCGCCGTAGTAAGGGAATAGGGCCACCTCAGATCAAGGGCATGAACCTTGCTGGAGCCATCCGTGAGGTCAAGGAAGGTAACCCTTCCCCCCCAGGTTTCAGCAACGAAAAGGCCTTCCTCCGTGGGCAGAATGCTGGCTGGTCCTTCTAGATTTTCGGCAATAGTGGTTGCTTTTTCCGCCCTGCCTCCTTCTGTGATGTCAAGAATGCGACCGCGGTTTCGTTCGGAGATCAGCAAACGCCCTTGGGGAGTCCACTCCATGTGGGTCGGATACGCCAGACCTTCCGCAAAGATGTGCACTTGCGGCCAGAATCCATTCTGGCTATGCCCCAATGACCTCTTGGCTTGCACCTCCTTGAGCATCGCCTTCACCCCCTTCCGGGTTAGCCTCAGGGTAGCAGGGGGGAGGTTACGCGGAGGTTACGTGGAAAAGGTTCCACGGCCAGCATCCCGCGTGGCCCCCCGTAACCAGGGCCCCAGGCCCTCGCCAAATCCGGCCCCTCTGGCGGCGGGGCTCCTGACGGGCTAGCCGGGCCGTGGGGCCGAGGAGGAGAAGGGAGGCGAAGCACAAAAGCGCCCCCAGGAGGTCACCGGGCCCCCCTCCCAATTTGGCCGAGGAGGCCCCAGGCGGCCAAAGCCAGGAGGAGAAACCCAAGCCCCGCTCCCAGATAGACTTCCTCCAAGCCCACCTTTCCCCCCACTACCCCCGCCAAAAGTGCCCCCAAAAGCCCGGCCGAGCCGCTAAGGAACCTCATTCCACCCCCTACCCGGCCCAGCAGGGCATCCGGGGCCAAGGCCTGCCTTAGCACCACCTCCTGAACTCCCAAAAGGATAGCGCTCATCCCCAGGAGGGCCACGAGGAGCAGGCCCAGGGGCAGGGGGGGCTTGAGGAGCAACCCCAGGATGGCCCCGGCATCTAGGAGGAAAAGGAGGCCGAGCACCCTCTGCGGCCTCCTTCCCTTAAGCCTTCCTGCCAGAAGCCCCCCTAAGGCCCCGCCTAAGGAGAAGGCGGTGCTGAGGAGCCCATACCCCACGGGCCCGTACCCGACCTCGAGGGCCCAAAGGGGAAGGAGGGCGAAGGGCATGACCCGGAGGAAGCTGGCTCCAAGGACCATTCCGGCTAGCCGACGAAAGAAGGCTTCCTGGTACAGCCACCTCAGGCCGGCCAGCACCCCCGGGGAGGCTTTGCCAAGGGGCGGTATAGGAGGGAGCCTGGCGGCGAAGTGAAGGGCCATAAAGCTTAGCGCGCCCCCGAGGAAAAAGGGCCAGGAGGGGTTCTGGACGAAGAGGAAGGCGCCCAAGGGGGCGCCGAGAAGGTCGGCAAGGAGGCTTGCCGTGTAAAGACGCCCATGGGCCTTCTCCCGTTCCTGCGGCACGAGTCTAGGCACCAGGACCCGGACCTCCAGGAAGAGCTCGAAGATGTTGCCTGCTAGGTAAAGGCCAAGGAAGGCCCAAGGACCGATAAGCCCCAGGCTTGCCCCTAAAAGGAAGCGCAGGAAACTGCCCGAGAGAAGCCCGAAGAGAAGGGCTTTTCTGCGGTCTATCCGATCGAGGAGGTAGCCTGTGAGGAGAGCTAAGACGGAGACTCCCCAGCCAATGGCGTGCTGCAGGCCCAAGTAGAGGGGGTTGTCTAGGTGAGCAAGATAAAGGGCGGCCGCGGTGCCCACGGCCCCCCCGGCACAGCTGGCCAAAAACAAGATTGTGGTAAGTAAGAGCACGCTCAGCTAGTTCAAGAAGCCCCCCACTCCATGTGGGAGGGGTTCTCCAAACCCCCGGCGAGGGGCCTCACATGCACCCGCCGCGCCCGGCCGCCGACCTTGACCTCCTGCACCTCCTTGAGCATCTACATTCTTCACCCTTCTCAGCGTCAATCCTATGACGGTAGGGAAAGTTGGGCCTAAATCTCTACAAAATCCTGGGTATACTGCTGATGCTCGAAGGTTGAGAGCTAAAGGAAACCTTCTTACCCAGCAAGCCCTACACCCTTTCATCTGGGAGGCCGTACCAATCTTCTGCCGTTATCCCGTAGATCTCCATGTCTTCCCATTGCCGAGATTTCCAAATAGAAGCTCTTCGCCTCCCTTCCCAAAGAAAGCCGACCCGCTTTAAGAGGCGGATAGAAGCCTCGTTAGAACTAAGTACATTGGCCTCTACACGGTGCAGGTTTAGCCCTTCGAAGGCATACCGCAGTGCCAGGCGAGCTGCCTCGGTACCTACACCCTCGCCCCGCCTGGACTCTTCCCCTAAGATTATGGCAAAAAACGCAGAACGGTTCCGCCAGTCTATCGGCTGAAGGGCAACCTCACCCACGATTTCTTCCGTTTCACGGTGGATAACGGCGAGGACTCTGGCGTTTGGATTGGTCCGAAGTTGCTGGAGCCAGGCTTCCATCTCTTCTAGCGACCTGGGCAGAGGATCCCCGAAGAATGCACGTGCGATAATGTCCTCCTTGTACATCCACGAAATGATTTTTGGTAAATGGGCACGCTGTATAGGATCCAAACGGATCTTTTCCCCCACGAACATTTCTACCCCCCCGGAGCTACGTAGCGCCGCAGGCCCATCCCAAAGGTTACGCTTCCCAAGGCGGCAAATCCGCAGCCTAAGGCCCAGAGTGTGGCGAGCCCGGAACCCTCATAAACGGCCTTTGCGGGAAGTGGACCTAGCCAGAAAGCTGGAAGAATACTAAGCAAAAGTGCCTTGATGGTGGGTTTGTATACGTTAGGAGGCCAGGTGGCAAACTGGACGAGGCCAGCATAGGCCACCGGAAGAAGGCTTTGCGTCCTGAGGCCCCAAAGGGAGGCCGCGGCCAGGGTGAGGAAGAAGCCCAGGGCCACCAAGGAAGCACCCAGCAGGGCGGCTAGGGCGTAGAGCCAGTTAACATCGAGGATAGCCAGAACGCCCACGGACCATAGAAGGTCACCTAAGCCTGTGGGCTGCAGGCGAAGGGAAAGGAGATAGGGCAGGGGAGGTAGAGGGAGCGGGAGGTGGGCTTCTAGCTCCCCTGTTTCCGCCAGGTGGGCCAGGCTCAGTACCCCGCCCCAAACCGCCTGCAAAATGCCCAGGGCACCGAAGACCATCGCCCAGGTGAGCACTAGATCCTCAAAGCGGAATCCCCGGACTTCCGGAAAGTGTAAGAAGAAGAGGTGAAAGACCAAAAGCCAGAGGCTGTTATTGAGTAGCCTGGCCAGGATGCTTGCCCAGAAGCCTGTAGGGTCCTGTCGTGCCTCCAAGAAGCGGCCTCGTAACAGAGAGGGCCAGGCTCTAAAGAACCGCAGCCAGGCTTCCATGTTATACCTCCCCCCTTCGCGACAAAGCGGCCAAGGCCCGAGGGAAGAGGCGGACCAGAACAGCTATGAAGACTAGGATCCAACCCAGGCTCACAAGGAGCCAAGCCGGTTCACCTCCTGCAGCCACCCGGGCCGGAAGGTAGAAGGTTGCGGCCAAGGGCTGTAGCAGAAGGAGATCCCTTTCTGCGGGCCAGAACTCCAGGGGCAGCACCACAGCTCCCCCTAGGAGCCGCAACATCTCTAGGAGGACCCCGAGGGCCATAGGCGAGGTAGCTCGGAAGGTGAGTAGGGCAAAGGTAAGCTCCAGCAAAAAGTTCAGGATTAGACTTAAAGCCAGCGCCGGAAGGCTCCAAAGAGTCAGGGTGAAGGGGGTGCCCAGAGCCCAGATCACCATCCCGCCTATAGCGGCGACCAAAGGCACTTGGAAGAGGGCAGTAGCTAGGTAGCGCTGGAAACGAAGAACAGCGAAGGGGTATGGAAGAGCCAAGCGAAGGGCCAGGTCTCCCATACGGGCCTCTTGGTGAAGTTGGCCCCAAAACCTGGGCACCCCCATGTAGAGGGCCTCCGCCGTTAACAGGTATCCTATGACCCAGGGCGGCGCTTCCAGGCTTCCCCAAAGGGAGAAAAGCACCACGTAGACAATTAGGGTATACACAAGGTATAGCCCTGTTCCCGGCCAACCTCTCCAAGCCTCTCTTAGATGGAATCCCAGAATAGTTAGGTGCGGAGCCACGCCTCCATCACCTCCTCCAGAGTGGGCTCCTGGACGGTGATTTCACGGACGCTTCCTAAAGTGAGCATCCGGGACAAAAGAACCGGGATTTCCTCCGGGGGAACCTTAGCCTCCAAAACATGTCCCCCCTGGGCAACGGAGGTTCCCGGAGGAGGACTTCCCCGAAAGGGTTCGTGGAAGAACACCTTGACCCGGCGGAAGTTTAAGCTGGTCCGGAGGGTGGTCAGGTTTCCCAAGAAGGCTATCTCTCCGCGCCGCAAGACCAGGGCCCGGCCTAGGACTCTCTCCACGCCCGAGAGCTCGTGGGAGGCTAGGATCAGGGTGGTACCCCGGCTGGCCCTAAGCCCTTCTAGGATCTCTAAAAGATGCTTACGCCCTAACGCGTCTAACCCGATAAAAGGCTCGTCCAGGAGAAGAAGCTCCGGTTCGTGCAGAAGGGCCAAGGCCAGTTCCGCACGGTTGCGTTGCCCTAGGGAAAGGCGAGAAGCGGCTACCTTGAGGAAGGGGTTGAGGCCTAAAGCCTCTGCCAATTCCTGAATTCTATGCTTGGTGCGTGTCCTTGGGAGCCCGTAAAGCGCTCCCCAGAGCTCAAGATTCTCCTGCACAGAAAGGAGGGGTGAGAGACGGGACCGCCCACCCAGGACAAGGCCATAACGGCGGGCCAGGCGGGTGCGGAAGCGCCAAGGATTCAGCCCCCAAAGCCGGGCCTCCCCCTCCCTGGGCAGAATGAGGCCAGCCAGGACCCGGATCAGGGTGGACTTGCCAGCCCCGTTCCCTCCGAGAAGGGCCAGGCCCTCTCCAGGGTTAAGGCTAAACGTGACCCCTCGGAGAGCCTGTACCTCTTCCGCAGCCCTCCGGAAGGTCACCCCTAAGCTGCGGGCTTCTACGACGGGCTTGGCTTCCTCAGGGATCACCGAACTGGGACCTTGGCGCCTACACGGGCGAAGGCCTCCTCACGGGCAATGCATGGGCCGCATACTCCGCACGGGGCTTCGCCCGAGGCGACGCAACTCCACGTCTCTTCAAGGGGCACTCCAAGCTCGTAGCCCAAAGTCACCACTTCTTGCTTGGAAAGTCCTCGGAGGGGCATCCTGAGCTGGACCCGGTTGAACTCCAAGAATGCCTTCACGAGGGCGAGGTACTCTTCCAGCTTGGGGTGGGAAGCGAAATCATCCTTGATGATGCCCAGATGGACTTCCTCCACCCCCATCCTGGCTGCTAGGGACCCCACAATGGGGGTCATCGTGCAAGGGTCCGTCCAGCCTGCCTGTATCGGTTCCCCGCCGGGGAAGGCCAGCTCCGGTGGGCTAAAGAAGCGATCTCCCAGCTCAAAGTGAGGCACGCGATTCCGGTAGACGGCGACGCCAAGGCGAGAAGCCACCTTTTCCACCGCCCTCCACTCCCTATCGGCGGGAGGGGTACCCAGGTCCAGGTAAACTGCCCCGAGACCTTCCAGCCTGTCCTGCTTCTTGAGCTTGTACAGGAGGACGCTGGAATCTACTCCGCCGCTGAGCATCACCAGCCTTTTCATGCCTCATCCCTCCTCTAACCTCTGACCCGGAGGGAGCTTCCCTTCCGGGTTAGCCCCAGGGTAGCAGGGGGGAGGTTACGCGGGGGTTACGTGGAAGGGGTTCCATAGCTGGCCTCCCGCGTAACCTGGCGTAACCCTAGGCCCCCCGCGTAACCCCCCTTGGGGCACATTGGGGGCATGAGGGGCAAGAGGCTTTGGCTTCTCCTCTTGGGCTGGCTCCTCGCCCTGGCCCTAGCCCCTAGGCCCAGCCTGGCCTGCTGGGGCCCCTACTGCGTTCCCCCGGGCTCACACTCTTTTTCCTGCTTTGTGCGCTCACCTACTGCCGAAAATTTCCGCTGCAACCTTTTGCCGGGGCCCCCATGCTGGCGCAAGCCAGCATGGGGTGGTATCACACCCCGTACTCCCGGCGGAGCCGCGTAATCCGGGCCTGGGCGATGGAGCGGCGGGGGTCCTGGGGGGGTAGCCTCTCCAGGAGGGCTTCCCACACCTCCAGGTCCTCCCCCAGGCGCTCGGCCAGGAGGAAGAGGTTTTCCGTGTCGCCCTGGGCCAGCACCGCCTGCCTCAGGGTTTCCTCCAGCTCCAGGCGGAGTTCTTCCACCCCCGGGGCCTGGCTCCAGGGGAGGAGGGGGCCTTGGTAGCGGGCCAAGGCCTCCTTCAGGTCCCCCCGGGAGAGGGCCTTAAGGAAGGCCCCGAGGTCCGAGGGGGGAGGGTTTTCCAGGCGGTAAGGGGCACAGGAGATGCGGAAGCCCCTTTGCCGCAGGCGGTGGAGGAGGACCTTCAGGGCCCCCAGGTTGGGCTCCCCGTAGAGGGCCAAAGCCAGGGCCTCCCCCGGAAGGCCCTCCCCGTGGGCGAGGAGGAGGGCCAGGGCCTCCGTGCCCCGGGGGCCCAGGGAGGGGAGGGGGCCTCCCCCGAGGAAACGGAGGAGGGGGGCTTCCGCCTGGCCCAGGAGGAAGGCCCGGGCCTCCGGGCGGAGGGCGGGGGCGAGCCTGGGGGCCAGGGGGTCCTCCACCCCCACCCCGAGGGCCTCCAGGCGGGACTCGGAGAGGAGGGCGTAGAGGGCCCCGTCCTCCCGCAAATGGCCGTGGGCGGCGAGGAGGTGGGCCGCGTCCCCCGCCACGAGCCCCCGGGCGAGGAGGTAGAAGCCCCAGGGCCACCCCTCCCGGGGCAGGAAGGCCCAGGCCCCCTCCAGGAGGAGCCGGGCCTCGGGGGGGTCCAGGGCCAGGGCCCCGAGGACGAGGAAGCTCGCGAGGTTTTGCGGCTCCAAGCGGGGGAGGAGGCCCCGGAGGAGGTTTTTTGCCCGCTTCGGGCTTCCCCGGAGGAGGTGGGCCAGGGCCAGGGTGTGCCCCGCCAGCATCCGCACCCCCGGGAAGGGGTGGGGCAGGAAGGGCTCCGCCTCCTCCAGGACCTCCAGGGGGGGCAGGGTGCCGAAGAAGAGCTCCAGGCGGAGGTGGTGGAGGACGTTCCAGGGGGAAGGGTCCCTGAGGCGGGCGAGGGCGGCGTGGCCCAGGGCCTCGGGCCGGCCCAGGCGCTCCAGGGCCACGGCCAAGGCCAGGTGGATCCGGGCTTCTGCCTTGGGGTCTCCCCGGAAGCGGCGCAGGGCCTCCTCCAGGGCCAGGGCCCCCGCCCTTGGGGGCAGGGCCAGGCCCAGGTGGTAGAGGGTGAGGGGGGTCTGGGCCCTTTGGGCGGCCTCCAGGGCCAGGGCCCGGTAGGCGGCGAGGTTCCCCTTGCGGCCCTCAAGAAAGCCCAGGATAGCCAGGCGCTCGGCTTCCAGGAGGCCTTCTTGGGGGCTTTGGAGGAGGGCTTCCGCCTCCTGGTCCTGGCCCCTTTCCAGGAGGCGGAGGGGAAGGGGCTCCATGGGAGCAGCCTACTAGCTTACTCCTTCCCCGTTTGTGCGGGGCGCCCTGTGCCGCCCTAGTCCGCCTTGGCGTCGGGGAGGAGGTTTTCCGCCTCCCGCACCCTTGGGAGGAGGTAGCCGGAAAGCCCCCAGAGGACCCCCAGGCTCCCGAAGAGGAGGAGCATGAGGGCGATGCCCTCCCCTTGCCCGTACCGGGGGGCGAAGACCCGGTCCGCCAGGGGGCCTGCCAGGACCATCCCCATGGGGTTGGCGAACCAGGCGATCATGCGCCGGGCGGCGAAGACCTTGCCCTGGACGGAAAGCGGCACCTTGGCCTGCCAGATGGCCTGGTTGGACCCGTTGAGCACCGGGATAAATAGGCTTTCCAGAAAAGCCAGGGTTGCCCAAGCGCCAGGACCCTCCACCACCCCCATGAGGGCCAGGGCCAGGCTGGAGAAGGCCATGCCCAGGAACACCCCGTGGACCCGCTTCTTGGGGCCGCCCCACACCGAGAGGAGAAGCCCCCCCGCCACCCCGCCAAGCCCCGCGGCGGAGCGCACCAGGGCCAAGGCCGCCTCCGACATCCCCGTCTTGGCCAGGACCATGGCGGGCAGGACGGTGACGGCCAGGGTGCTGAGGAAGTTGATGCCGAAGAACATGAGCTGGAGGCCGAGGAGAGGGGGCCTTTCCAGGATGAAGCGGAAGCCGTAGAGGGCTTCTTCCCTTAGGGAGGTCCTGGCCCCGGTCCGGGGCGGGGGGCTGGGGATGGGCACCAGGAGGAGGGTGAGGACCGCGGCGCCCGCTCCCAGGAGGTCCAGGGCGAAGATGCCCCCAAGGCCCAAGGGCTTGAGGAGGGCAGCTGCCAGGACGGGGGCGCCCACCCCGGCCAGGGACTCCGCCAGGCTCATCATGCCGCTGGCCCGGGCGTAGTCCCTCTTCTCCAGCATGGCGGAAAGGGCGGCGGAGAGGGCGGGCCAGTGCAGGCTGGAGAGGGCCCCCGTGAGGGCGGAGACCAGGTAGAGGGGCCAGACCTCGAGGCGCCCCAGGAGGAACAGGAGGAGGAGAAACCCCGTGGCCACCCCCCCGCCGAGGTCCGCGGCCAGCATGGCCCACTTCCGGGGGTAGCGGTCCACCAGGACCCCCGCCAGGGGGGAGAGGAGGATGAGGGGCAAGAAGTGGAAGAAGCCGAGGAGGGAGAGGGTGGTGGCCTGGCCCGTCTTCCCGTAGGCGTAAAGGGTAAGGGCGAACCAGGTCATCTCCCGGCCCAGAAGGGCCAGGGCCTGGCCCAGCCAGAGGAGGCGGAAGGCGGCGAAACCCTGCATGGGCTCACTTTTCCTACCCCTCTACTCCAGTCGCAAGGGGAGATTTAGAGTAGAAACATGCCTTTCCAGGTGGAAAACCCCTTAGCCGCACGCCTCCTGGCCGATCCCGAGATGGCGGTTTGCCTCAAGCCCTTTATGAAGGGCCCGGCTGCGGTGAAGGACCTGGCCCAGGCCCGGGGAATCAGCCTGCAAAGGGCCCACTACCGGGTGGGGCTTTTTCTGAGGGCGGGGCTTTTGCGGGAGGTGGGGCGCCTGCCCCGCCGGGGGAGGCCCGTCCGGCTTTACCGGGCGGTGGACACGGACTTTCGCATTCCCCGGGAGCTGGTGCCGGAGAGGGTGATGCAAGCCCTCGAGGGCGCCCAGAGCTGGCAGGAGGAGTGGCAGAAGGCCCTGGAAGCCCACGATCCCGGCTACGGGGTGGTCTTGCGGGTCTTCCTCAACCCGGAGGGGCTGCTGGTGTTCGGGGCCGAGGAGGAGCCCGACATCCTGGCCGAGGACTTCCCTCCCCTAGTGAACCTCTGGAGCGCCGGGCTTTACCTGAGGCGGGAGGAGGCCAAGGCCCTGCAGCGGGAACTGCTGGCGCTTTACCACCGGTACGCCGCCCTGGCGGAGGCCCGCAAGGAAGAGGGCCAGGCCCGCTACCTCCTCCACCTGGGCCTGGCCCCGGCGCCTTAGGCCTCGCCCTTCAGGATGGCCTCTATCTTCTCCAAGGCCTCCTGGGGCAGGTCCACCCCGGCGGCCCCCAGGCTCTCCCGGATCTGCTCCGGGCGGGTGGCCCCGGTGATGGCGCTAGAGACCCCGGGAAGCCTCAGCACCCAGGCCAGGGCCAGCTGGGTGCGGGTGAGGCCCAGCGCGTCCGCCACCTCCTTGAGCCTCAGCACCTTCCTCCGGTTTTCCTCGGTGAGGTAGCGCTCGCCGAACTGGGGGTAGCGGGCGAAGCGGCTTTCCTCGGGGATGCCCTGGTCGTACCGCCCCGTGAGCATGCCCATGGCGAGCGGGCTCCAGACCACGAGGCCCATCCCGAAGCGCTCCGCCTCGGGGAGGATCTCCCCTTCCACCCTTTCCCGGTAGAGCATGGAGTACTGGGGCTGCTCCACCACGGGGGGGTGGAGGCCATTCGCCCTTGCGAAGGTCACCGCCTCGGCGATCCTGGCCGCGGGCCACTCCGAGGTGCCCCAGTAGAGGGCGTAGCCCTTCTCCACGATGGTGTGCATGGCGTGGACGATCTCCTCCATGGGCACCTCGGGGTCAAAGCGGTGGGCGAAGAAGAGGTCCACGTAGTCGGTCTTGAGCCGCTTGAGGCTTTTCGTGATGCTCTCCAGGAGGTGCTTGCGGCTCAGGCCCCGGTCGTTCACGTCCTCGGACATGGGCCAGTAGGCCTTGGTGGAGAGGACCAGGGTGTGCCGGGGGAACTCCTTGAGGACCTCCCCCATGACCTCCTCCGCCAGGCCCTTGGCGTAGACGTCGGCGTTGTCAAAGAAGTTTACCCCGCCCTCGTAGGCGATCTTGACGATCTCCCGGACCGTCTCCTTGTCCTTCACCGCGTCCCCGAAGGTGACCCAGGCCCCCAGGGAGATCTCCGAGACCTTGAGGCCCCACTGGCCGAGCTTCCGGTAGCGCATGGCGCCCATAGCCCCTGAAGTCTACCCCCTCGGGCCGGGATTGACCAGCGGGTCAGTCCCCCTCCACCTCCAGGACCCCCGCCGGGGCCTGGAAGCCGATCCGTTTGTGGGTGCCGTCGCAGAAGGGCTTGTTCCCCGAGCCCCCGCAGCGGCAGAGGAAGACCCGGGGGCGCTCCAGGACCTCCTCCCTTTCCCCCACGCGCACCACGAAGCGTTTTCCCTCCACCCGGATGGGGCCGTTTTCCAGAAACTCCAGCCGCATGCCCTCACTTTACCGGAAAAGCCCAGGGTTCCTCCGGTTCATGGTATGCTCTCCGGCAAGCATGAAGCGCCTGCTTTGGGTCTTCGCGTGGTTGCTCGGCCTAGGGTTCCTGCTTGGGGTCTTGGGCGGTCTGGGCGGCTACCTCTACCTGCGCTCCTCCCTGGCCCAAGGGGAAGGCCGCATCGCCCTAAAGGGGCTTTCCGCTCCCGTGGAGGTGGTGCGGGACGGCAAGGGGGTGGTCCGCATCCGGGCGGGGAGCCTCGAGGACCTCTTCTTCGCCCAGGGGTTCGTCCACGCCCAGGAGAGGCTCTGGCAGATGGAGTTCCAGAGGCGGGTGGGCCAGGGGCGCCTGAGCGAGGTCCTGGGGGAGGCCACGCTTCCCCAGGACCGGTTCCTGCGCACCTGGGGGTTTTACCGGGCGGCAAGGAGCGCCTACGAAAGGCTCTACCCCGAGGAGAGGGGGGTGGTGGACGCCTACGTGGCCGGGGTGAACGCCTTCTTGGCAAGCGGCGCCCCCCTGCCCCCGGAGTTCGCCCTCCTGGGCTTCCGCCCCGAGCCCTGGACGGGCCCCGACGTCCTGGTCTGGGCCAAGATGATGAGCTATGACCTCTCGGGAAACTGGGAGGAG
Source organism: Thermus sp. FJN-A (assembly GCF_054655095.1). NCBI lineage: Bacteria > Thermotogati > Deinococcota > Deinococci > Thermales > Thermaceae > Thermus > Thermus sp. FJN-A. The sequence continues at coordinate 14,695 of NZ_BAAHSC010000194.1, read as the reverse complement.
GAGCTTTTGCGCCACCGCCTCCTCGCCCGGGGGGTCTCCCCGGAGAGGCTCCTTGAGCTCATGCCCCCCTACCCGGAAGACGCCCCCACCATCCTCAGGGCAGGGGACCTGGGGCTTTCCCTCAAGCGGGAGGAGGCCCCTTCCGCCCTCCTCCGGATGGCCCCGCCCCGCCTCGTGGAGGCCAGCAACAACTGGGTGGTTTCGGGTAGCCGCACCGCCACGGGAAAGCCTTTCCTCGCCAACGACCCCCACCTGGGCCTCCGGGCCCCAAGCCTCTGGTTCCTCATGGCCCTCGAGGGCCCGGGGCTCAGGGTGATCGGTGCCTCCTTACCGGGCGTTCCCGGCATCGTCATCGGCCGGAACGACCGCATCGCCTGGGGGGTGACCAACGTGGGGGCGGACGTGCAGGACCTCTACCTCCTGGAGGACGTGGAGGGGCGGGGCTACCGCTACCGGGGCCGGGTCGTCCCCTACGGGGTGCGGGAGGAGGTCATCCGGGTCAAGGGGGGGAAGGAGGAGGTCCTCAAGGTGCGGGAGACGGTCTACGGCCCCGTGATCACCGACGCCCTGCCAGACCCCCCAAAGACCCCCATGGCCCTCCGCTGGGTGAGCCTGGACCCGGAGGACCACATCCTCATGGCCTACCTGGGGGTGAACCGGGCGGGGAACTGGGAGGAGTTCAGGAAGGCCCTGGAGGTCTACTCCGCCCCGAGCCAGAACTTCGTCTACGCGGACGTGGAGGGGAACATCGGCTACATCGCCCCCGGGAAGTTTCCCATCCGCAAGGAGGGGCACACGGGCATGGTGCCGGTGCCGGGGAACGGGGAGTGGGACTGGCAGGGCTACCGGAGGCCCGAGGAGTGGCCCCAGGCCTTCAACCCCGCCAGGGGCTACCTCGTCACCGCCAACCACAAGGTGACCCCTAAGGGCTTCCCCTACGCCCTCACCTATGACTGGGCCGAGCCCTACCGGGCGGAGCGGATCCTGGAGCTCCTCCGGGCCAAGGAGAGGCTTTCCCTCGAGGACATGAAGGCCATCCAGCAGGACCAGAAGAGCCTCCTCTACCGGGACTTCCGCCCCGCTTTGGAGCTCCTTACCCCCCTTTCCGAAAGAGCCCGCACCTGGCGGGAGCGGCTTCTCGCCTGGGATGGCACCATGGCCCCTTCCTCCCAGGAGGCCTTGGTCTTCGCCCTCTGGTACACCGAGCTCACCCGGCTTCCCCAAAGGGAGGTGGGGGAGGCCTACTGGGACGAGCCCCGCTACCTCCTGAAGGCCATGCGCCAGGGGGACAAAAACTGCGACCAGCCGGAGACCGAGTACCGGGAATCCTGCCTGGACTTCGCCGCCCTGGCCCTAGAGCGGGCTTTGGACCGGAAGGAGGCCCTGGGGGCCAGGACCTGGGGCGAGGCGCACCGGGCCACCTTCCCCCACGCGGTCCTCACCCACACCCCCCTCAAGCGCCTCTCCGACCGGAGCGTCCCCTTCGGCGGGGACCGGTACACGGTGAACGTGGGCCCCTTTGACCCCGCCACCTTGCGCATGGACCACGGGCCCAGCTACCGCCAGATCGTGGACCTTTCGGACATGGAAAACTCCCTCTTCGTCCACCCCATGGGCCAGTCGGGCCACTTCCTCTCCGGCCACTACGCCGACCTCCTGCCCCTTTGGGCCCGGGGCAGCTACCTGTCCATGCGCTTAGCGGGGGAGGGCAGAACCCTCCTCTTGGAGCCTGGGCGTTAGCCTTTCTCCCCCTCGCCGTTTTCCAGGCTCTGGAAGCGCTCCAGCACCTCCCGCACCTTCTCGTGCACCCAGTAGGCCTTGCGGCCGAAGAGGAGTTCTATGGCCTCGTCCACCTCCTCCACCGCATAGAGGTGGAAGCGCCCGGCCTCCACCGCCTCCACCACCTCTTGCCGCAGGGTGAGGTGGGGCAGGTTGGCCTTGGGGAGGACCACCCCCTGGGTACCGGTGGGCTTGAGGGCCTGGCAGACCCGGAAAAACCCCTCCACCTTCTCCGCCACCCGGCCCACGGCGAGGACCCTCCCCGTCTGGTCTATGGCCCCGGTGACCGCCAGGTCCTGCCGCAAGGGGAGCCCGGAGATGGCGGAGAGCACCGCCAGAAGCTCCGCCAGGCCCGCGGAGTCCCCCTCTATCCCCCCGTAGCTTTGCTCGAAGACCAGGCTCACCGTGGCGGAAAGCGCCCCCACGCTGGCGTAGGTGCCGCGGAGGTACCCCGCCAGGGTGAGGACGGCCTTGTGGAAGACCTGCCCCCCTAGGCCCACCTCCCGGTCAATGGAGAGGATCCCCTCCCGGCCGGGGCCCGCCTGGGCGGTGATGCGCACGGGGCGGCCCGTGGGGAAGGGGCCCTCCACCACCACCAGGCCGTTCACCTCCCCCACCCGTTCCCCCCGGACCTCCAGGGCCACCACCCCCTCCTTCAGGTCCTGGAGGTAGAGCTCCTCCTCGAGGCCGAACCGCCCTTCCCGGGCCCGGATGGCCCCCTCCACCACCGCCCGGTCCAGGGGGCGGCCCAGGGCCGAGGCCTCCCGCGCCAGGTCCAGGAGGCGGTAGAGGCGGGCATCCAGCCTCTCCCTATGCCCTGTCCAGCGCCGGGCCTCGTCCGCCAGGGCGGCCAGGCCCTCCGGGGTGAGGGCCACCCCTTCCTCCTCCAGAAAGCCCCCCAGGTAGGCCACGTTCTCCTCCGTGTAGGGGATCTCCGGGCTGAACTCCACCCGGAAGGGGAAGAGCTCCAAAAACTCCTCGTCCTCCTCCAGAAAGGCGATGACCTCCGGCGGCCCCACCAGGAAGACCTGGGCCCTGAGGGGGGCCGGCTTGAGCCTCGGGCCCTTCACCTCCGGCCTGGGCGCCAGGGGCTCCACCTCCCCCGTGGCCAGGGCCCGCTTCAAGAGGACATAGCTTCCTAGCTCCCACACCCGGTGGGCCTCCAGGACCAGCACCCCGCCCAGGGCGCGGTGCAGGGCCCCGGGGCGCAGGAGGCCCAGGTGGGTGAAAAGCGCCCCCTCGCGCACCTCGTACTCCAGGTGGCCGAAGAGCCTTTCCGGGCTGGGGTTGGCCTCGTAGACCACCCGCGTCCCCCCCTCCACCAAGAGGCGGGGCAGGAGCCTTTCCAGCGCCAACTCCTCCTCCAGGGCCGCGGCCCGGAGCAGGGTTTCCAGAAGCCAGTCCAGGTAGCGTCCCGCCTCGGGGAAGCGCCCCTTGAGCTCCTGGGCCTTGGGCAGGAGAAAGCGCTCGGCGAAACCGCGCCGGAGGGCGGCCACCTCCGCCTGGGCCTTCTGCTTCGCGTCCACATAGGCCAGGACCGTCTCCTCCAGCTTGGCGGACAGTTCCGGGGGCAGGGGGCCTTTGCCGGAAAGGCGGAGGCCCTCCGCCTCCTCCAAGAGGGCGAAGCCGTAGCCCTCCGCCTCCTGGGCCAGGGCCTTCAGCAGGGCTTCCGCCTCCTTCTCGTAGCGGGCCTCCACCAGGTTCTTGGCGTAGAGGAAGCCCCGTTCCCGGAAAAGCCCGGGGGTGAACTCGGCGAAGAGGGCCTCCACCCCCTCCACCAGGGCCCTGCCCTGTCCCTCGGGCAAAACCAGGGGGAAGGCCTCCTCCCCCAAGGGGAGGTAGACCAGCTCGCTTTTGGGGAAGGGACGGCCTTCCAGGTAGGCGAGAAGCCGCCTGCGCTTGCCAAGCCCGCTCGGACCCACCAGGTAGCCGTGGCCCCCCTGGCGGAAGGCGGCCTCGAGGGCCCCCAGGGCCCGCTCCTGGCCGAAGAAGGGGGGAGCGGGCTTGGGGGCGATGGGTGGGGTGGACCAGCGTAGGGCCAAAACCCGCATCGGGTTCACTATACCCGGACCTTTGCCCCGGGGGCTTGGGGTAAACTACCCGACAAAGGGGGATTCCATGGTCAAGGTGGAGGTGCTGGGGATGATTCTCGCGGGAGGGCAGGGGAGCCGCCTTTACCCCCTCACCGCCAAACGGGCCAAGCCCGCGGTCCCCTTTGGGGCCAAGTACCGCATCATTGACTTCGTCCTCAACAACTTCGTGAACTCGGGCATCTACTCCATCTACGTCCTCACCCAGTTCAAGGCCCAGTCCCTCACGGAGCACATCCAGCGCTACTGGCGCTTCGGGGCCTTTTTGGAGGACCACTTCATCCTCCTGGTCCCGGCCCAGATGTACCGCTACGAGGAGCTGGGGCCCGTGTGGTACCGGGGGACGGCGGACGCCATCTACCAGAACCTCCACCTGGTGCAAAACCACGCCCCCGAGGCGGTGGCCGTCTTCGGGGGGGACCACATCTTCAAGATGAACGTCCGCCACATGGTGGAGTACCACTACGAGAAGCGGGCGGACATCACCCTGGCCGCCTATCCCGTGCCCTTGGCCGAGGCTTCCCGCTTCGGCGTCCTCCAGGTGGACCCGGAGTGGCGCATCACCGAGTTCCAGGAGAAGCCCAAGAGCCCCAGGCCCATCCCCAACAAGCCCCACCTGGCCTTGGCCTCCATGGGCAACTACATCTTCCGCACCGAGGCCCTCTTTGAGCTTCTGGAGGCGGACGCCAAGGACGAGGCCTCCAGCCACGATTTCGGCAAGGACGTGATTCCCCGGGCCCTAAGGGAAGGGTACCGGGTCTATGCCTACGATTTCCACCGCAACCCCATCCCGGGGCAGGAGGGCCCAAACCTCTACTGGCGGGACGTGGGCACCCTGGACGCCTACTTTGAGGCCAGCATGGACCTGGTCAAGGTCATCCCCGAGTTTGACCTTTACAACCCCGAGTGGCCTCTCCGCACCGCCAACCTCTTCAGCCCTCCCGCCAAGTTCGTCCACGAGACCGGGGAGCGGGTGGGCCGGGCCCTCAACAGCCTCCTGGCGGGGGGGGTGATCGTGAGCGGGGGGACGGTGCGGGAGTCCGTCCTCTTCCGCCGGGTGCGGGTGAACTCCTACAGCCTGGTGGAGCGCTCCGTCCTCTTTGACGACGTGGAGGTGGGCCGTTACTGCCGCATCAGGAACGCCATCGTGGACAAGAACGTGAGGATCCCGCCCCACACCGAGATCGGCTATGACCTGGAGCAGGACCGCGCCCGGGGCTTCACCGTGACCCCGGAGGGCGTGGTGGTGGTGCCCAAGGGCTACCGCTTCTAGCCATGGAAAAGCACCCCGGCAAGCTCTTCTACCGGCTTTCCCGCCTCCTCCCGGAGGAGGAGCTTCCCCTGAAGCGGAAGCCCAAGGCCAAGGTGTACGCCAATCCCCTGGAGACCCAGGCCCTGCCCCCCTTCCGGGAGGAGGGGGGGCCGCCCCTCTTCCGGGCCCTGGCCCACCTCCGGCCCACCCTGCCCGAGGTGGGGGCGGCTTTGACCCTGAAGGACCTCTCCCAGGTGTTCCATCCCCTGGCGGAGCGGGGCGGGAAGCGAGGCTTCCCCTCCGCGGGGGAGTGCTACCCCCTGGAGGCCTACCTGGTGGTGCGGCGGGTGGAGGGGGTTTTCCCGGGCATCTACCACTATTTCCCCAAGGAGCACCAGCTCTTCCAGATCGCCAGCAAGGTGGAGGATGGGCCTTGGTCTGAGGCCCTGTTGGGCCTGTCCTTGGAGCGGGCCGCCGCCCTTTTGGTCCTCACCCTGGTCCCGGAGCGGAGCGAGGCTTTGTTTGGACTTCGGGGGTACCGCTATGCGCTTTTGGAAGCTGGCTACGCCACGGGCCTGGTCCTGCTTGCCGCCATCGGCCAGGGGCTTGTCGCCTACCCGGCGGAAACCTTTTATGATGAGGACGTGGCCCGGCTTCTGCGCTTGCCCGAGGGGGAATACCCGGGAGTGGTGGTGATTTTGGGGCGTTAGGCTAAGGTATTTGGGAAGGATTTATGGCGCGGATTCTCTTGGTGGAGGACGATCCCCAGGTGGGGGAGCTGGTGAAGCGGTTCTTGGAGAAGGAAGGGGTGCGGGTGGACTGGGTGCGCACGGGGAAGGAGGCCTTGGCCGGGGTGGAGGAGGGCAAGCCGGACCTGGTGGTCCTGGACCGGGGCCTGCCGGACCTCGAGGGCCTGGAGGTCCTGAAAGGCCTCCGGGACCGGGATCCCCTTATCCCGGTGCTCCTCCTCACGGGGCGCACCGACGAGGACAGCCGGGTGGAGGGCCTTCTGGAAGGGGCCGACGATTACCTGGGCAAGCCCTTTTCCCTGAAAGAGCTCCTGGCCCGCATCAAGGCCCTTCTGCGCCGCTCGGGGAAGGAGGGGAGGAGGCGGTTCGGGCCTTTGGAGCTGGACCTGGAGGCCAGGCGGGCCTATCTGGAGGGAGCGCCCCTCAGGCTTTCCGCCACGGAGATGAACCTCCTCTTGGCCCTGGCCCAGACCCCGGGCCGGGTCTACACCCGGGAGGAGCTTTTGGAGAGGGTCTGGGGCCCGGAGTTTGAGGGCTCGGAGCGGGTGGTGGACGCCTACATCCGCCTCCTCCGCAAGAAGCTAAAGGACGATCCCCGGATGCCCCGCTTCATAGAGACGGTGGTGGGGCTTGGGTACCGCTTCCTCGGGGAGTGAGGTGGAGGCGGTCTTCGTCTACGGGACCCTCAAACGGGGGGAGCGGAACCACCCCCTGGTGCGTCCTTACCTGCACCGGGTGCTTCCCGGACGGGTGGAGGGGTTTAGGCTCTACCATTTCCCCCCGGGCGGGGAGCGTCCCTACGCCTACCCCGCCATGGTCCCAGGGGAGGGAAGGGTGAGGGGGGAGGTCCTCTTCCTGGACCCAGAGGCCCTTCCCCTTTTGGACGCCCTGGAGGGGGAGGAGTACGGGAGGGAGCGGGTCCGGGTGGAGACCCCGGAAGGGGTGGTGGTGGCCTGGGCCTACCTTTACCGGGCCGACCTGGGGGAGGCCCTGCCCTTTCCCGGGGAGACCTGGGAAGAGCCCTTCCCTTGATGGGGTATCCTGGCCTCATGCGCGTGCTCCACGTGGCGCCCGAGGCCTACCCCCTGGTGAAGGTGGGGGGCCTGGCGGACGTGGTGGGGGCCCTGCCCAAGGCCCTAGGGCCCCTGGGGGTGGAACCCTGGGTCCTCCTCCCCTGGCACCGGGGTCTGGAAGCCCGGAGGGTGGGAGGGGTGGCCTACCGCTTCGCGGGAGAAGAGGGGTGGGCTTCCCTGGGGGAACGGGTGGAGAGAGGGGTGCGGTTTCTCCTCCTCCAGGTGCCCGGGCTTGACCGGGAGCGGGTCTACGGCTACCCAGACGACGCCGAGCGCTACCTGCGCTTCGCCCTGGCGGCGGCGGAGGTGGCCCGGGGCTTTGACCTCCTGCACGCCCACGACTGGACCGCCGCCCTCCTGCCCCTCCTCGCCCCCGTCCCAAGCGTCTACACCATCCACAACCTCGCCCACCAGGGCCTTCTGGACCCTGCTCCCTTCTTCCACTGGACCGGGCTTCCCTGGAGCCTTTTCCATATGGAGGCCCTGGAGTTCTACGGGAAGGTCAACCTCATGAAGGCGGGCATCGTGTTCGCCCGCTTCGTGACCACGGTGAGCCCCTCCTACGCGGAGGAGATAAAGACCCCGGAGTTCGGCATGGGCCTGGACGGGGTCTTGCGCAAGCATGCGGGCAAGCTCTTCGGGATCCTGAACGGCCTGGACACCGAGGTCTTTGACCCGGCCAAAGACCCCTACCTCCCCGCCCCCTATTCCCGGGAGGACCCCTCGGGCAAGGCCCGGGCCAAGGAGGCCCTGCGGGAGCGGACGGGGCTCTCCTCCCCCCTGCTCGCCTACGTGGGCCGCCTGGATGCCCAGAAGGGGCTGGACCTCCTCCTCCAGGCCTTGCCCCGACTCCTGGAGCTCGGCTTCAGCCTCCTGGTCCTGGGGGTGGGGGAGGAGGGGCTGGCCCGATCCCTTAGGGAAGCGGAGGCGGCCCACGCGGGGCGGGTGCGCTTCGTGGAGGCTTACGAGGAGGCCCTGGCCCGCCTGGCCTACGCCGGGGCGGATGCCCTTTTGGTCCCCAGCCGCTTTGAGCCCTGCGGCCTGGTGCAGATGATCGCGAGCCGCTATGGTACCCCGCCCGTGGCCCGGGCGGTGGGTGGCCTGAAGGACACCGTGGAGGACGGCAGGACGGGGGTACTTTTTGAGAGCTACCACCCGGAGGGCCTCCTCTACGGCGTCTTGCGGCTTTTTCGCCTGGGGCCGGAGGACCTGGGCCTGAGGGCCATGGCCAAGGACTTCTCCTGGTCCCGCTCCGCCCTCCGGTACCTGGAGGTTTACCGCCAGGCGCTGGGCTAGGATAGGGGGATGATGCAGGACCTCAAGGCCAAGGCCCTGGCGGGGGACGAGGAGGCCCGGGCCCTCCTGCACTTCCTCCGCCTCCTCCGGGCCAAGGAGTACCAGGCGGCCAGGGCCTATGCGGAGGGGTTCCCCGAGGGGCTAAGGGAACGGCTTCTCGCGGGCCTGGCCCAACTGGAGGAGGCCCCGGAGCGCTTGGAAGACCCCCTCTTCGCCGCGGAGAAGGAGGTGGTCCTGGGGGTGAAGGCGGTGGGGGAGGGAAGGCGGGGGGAGGCCGAGGCCCGCTTCCGCCAGGCCCTGGCCCTGGACCCGGAGCACCACCGGGCCCTCAGCAACCTGGCCAACCTCCACCAGGAGCGTGGGGAGCTGGAGGCGGCCCTGGACCTCTACCAAGAGGCCCTGAGGCTGGCCCCGGAAGACCCCGTGGTCCACGAGAACCTGGCCGCCCTCTACAAGAAGAAGGGGGACCTGGACAAGATGGTGGCCCACATGAAGCGGGCCACCCGGCTGAAGATGCGCCCCCCTTCTTCCCTAGACCCCCTCACGGGCCAGGCCCGGCGCCCCTTCCGGGTGCCCCTCTGGGTCTGGGTTTTCCTCCTCACCCTCATCGCCTACCTTCTCCTCAAGAGACCTTAGGGCCCGGTCCAAGGCGGCCACGGACCTCCCCTCGGAGAGAAGCCGGCGCCAGAGGCGCCCCCCGGGCTGCCCCCGGAAGAGGGAGAGCATATGCCTTAGGACCGCCCAAGGGGGCGTGCCCCTCAGGGCCTCCTCCTCCAGGTAGGCCCGCATGCGCCGGGCCACCTGCAGGCGGGTCCTCCGCCCCTCCAGGCCGAACACCTGGGGGTCGGCCTCCGCCAGCACGAAGGGGTCCTCGTACACCGCCCGGCCCATCATGACCCCGTCCACCCGCCTCAGGTGGGGCACCGCCTCCGCCAGGGTGCGGATGCCCCCGTTCAGGACGAAGGTGAGGTGGGGGAAATCCGCCTTCAGGCGGTGGACCCACCCGTGGCGCAGGGGGGGCACCTGCCGGTTGGCCCGGGGAGAGAAGGTGAGAAGGGCGGTGCGGGCGTGCACGATGAACACCCTCACCCCCGCTTCTGCGAAGCGCGCCACCGTCCCCGCGAGGGCGGGATAGGTCTCGCGCCCCTCGAGGCCCAGGCGCATCTTCACCGAAACCGGAACCCGCACCGCTTGGGCCATGGCCGCGAGGGCCTCGGCCACCCGCACGGGGTCCAAGAGGAGGCAGGCCCCGAAGCCCCCCGCCTGGGCCCTTTCCGAGGGGCACCCCAGGTTGAGGTTGATCTCGTCGTAGCCAAAGGCCTCCCCAATCCGGGCGGCCTCGGCCAGGCTCCCGGGCTCGGAACCCGCGAGCTGCAAGGCGATGGGGTGCTCCTCGGGCCGGAAGAAGAGGAGGCGCTCCCGGTCTCCCCGGAGGACCCCCTGGTCCACGGTCATCTCCGTGTAGAGCCGGACCCCCCGGCTCACCTGGCGGACCAAGAAGCGAAAGTGCCGGTCCGTCCGGTCCACCATGGGGGCCACGGCGAGGCGGAAGTCAGGCACCCCTTAGGACCTCCTCCGGGGCCAGGGGTTTGGGTTCGCGGAAGGCGATCTCCTCCCACGCCCCCTCCTCCACCACCTCGAGGCCGGGGTTTTGGGCCCGCAAGCGCGCCACCAACTCCTGCACCAGGTCCTCGGGGGTGCTGGCGGCGGAGGTGATGCCCACGCTCCGGGCGCCTTGGAGCCACTCCTCCTTTAGGTCCTGGGCCCTCTCCAGGTGGTAGGCCCGGCCGGTGAGGCTCTGCGCCAGTTCCAGAAGGCGCATGCCGTTGGAGGAGTGGGGGCTCGTGAGGACCAAAAAGAGGTCCACCTTGGGGGCGATGCGCTTCACCGCCTCCTGGCGGTTCTGGGTGGCGTAGCAGAGGTCCTTGCGCGGGGGCACCACCAGCTTGGGGAAGCGCTTTTTAAGGATGTCTAGGGTGGCCAGGGTGTCGTCCACGCTTAGGGTGGTCTGGGTGAGGACCACCACCCGCTCGGGGTCGGGCACCTCCACGGTGCGGGGGTCCGCCAGGCGGGGGTCCTTGCCCGCATGGGTGTGCACCGCCACCAGGATGGTCCTTTCCGGGGCCTCCCCGTAGGTGCCCTTCACCTCCTGGTGGTCGGCGGAGTCCCCCACCAGGAGGATCCAGTACCCTTCCCTGGCGTAGCGCCGGGCCTCGGTGTGGACCTTGGTCACCAGGGGACAGGTGGCGTCCAGGATGGTTAAGCCCATCTCCGCCGCCTGGCGGCGCACCGCCGGGGGGTGGCCGTGGGCGGAGAAGACCAGGGTGTTGGCGAGCGGCCTTCTGCGGCGGAGCTCCTCCACCTCGGAAAGGTCCTCCACGAAGTGGACCCCCTTGGCCTTGAGGCGCTCCACCACGGTGCGGTTGTGGACGATCTCGTGGTAGACCACGAGCTCCCCCTTCGCCTTCAGGGCCTCCGCCCAGCGCTCCACCGCCTCAATGGCCATGACCACCCCGGCGCAGAAGCCCCTGGGCCGGGCCAGATAGAGGCGCTCAAGCCCCCCCATGCCCCCCATTCTAGGCCCCGGCCTCGTTCCCCTCCGTGGCCTGGGCCAGGAGCCGCTCGGCCACTTGGCGGGCGAAGGGGGTCTGGGCCCTCGCCAAGGCCTTCCGGGCCGTTTCCCGCCCCTTGCCTCCCGGCCGGAAGCCCTCCTGGGCCAGGGCCAGGAGGGCCAGGGCGGTGGCGGGGAAGGGAAGGCCTGCCTTTTCCAGGAGGCCCAGGCCCTCCCCGTAGCGGTGCAGCGCCTCCCGGTGGGCCCCCTTAAGGAGGGCCTGGCTTCCCTCCTGGAAGGCCCGGGCCGCCCGCAAGAGCCCGTCTTCCGGCCCCAGGGGCTCGCCCGCCTCTGCGGAGCGGTAGGCGGCCTCCAGGAGCTTTTCTAGGGCCAGGCTCCGCTCGGGCTCCGGGAGGAGGGGGGAGTACCCCTCCAGGAAGAGGGGGGCGAACCAGGAGAGGCGGAGGGGCTTTGCGAGCCGGAAGGTTTCCCCCTGGGCCTCCACAGCCTCCCCCAGGGCCCGGAGCAAGGGGACGAGCCGGGGAAAGCGGGCCCGCACCTCCTCCCGCTTGGCCTCTTCCCGGAGGGCCAGGAAGAACAGGAAGGCCCTTACTCCTTCCACGCCTCCACTTCCTTGTACTGCACCAAGGCGGCGAAGAGGGGAGAAGGCCCCTCGGCCACGGCGAATTTCACGTCCACCAGGACCACGTCCTCCGGGAGTCCTTCCACAAAGCGGTTGAGCCTTTCTTGAAAGATGTCGGGGTCGTTCCCGGTGATCAGTTTGAACCGCATCCCCTGCATGGCCCCATTATGCCTGGCGCTCCACCAAGGCGGTGAGGAGGTCCTGCAGGCGGCGGGCGGCTTCCCCGTGGGGGAGGCCCGCCAGGGCCGGGGCCAAGGCGGCCTTCCCCTCCGCCAGGAGGCGGTGCGCCACCTCCTTGGCCCAGGCCACGGCCCCGGAGGCGAGGAGGCTTTGCCAGAGCCAGCGCACCTCCTCCTCGGGCTTGGCCTCCCGGGGAAGCCCGAGGAGGGCCCTGGCCCTTTCCCGCGCCTCCCCATCCGCCCCCTGGAGGAAGCGGATGAGGATGAGGGTGCGCTTGCCCTCGTAGAGATCCCCCGCCTGCTCCTTGCCGTAGGCCCTTCCCCCTTCCAGGTTGAGCACGTCGTCCACGATCTGGAAGGCCACGCCCAGCTTGAGCCCGGCCTCCTCGTAGAGGGGAGGGGGTTCCCGTCCTGTAAGGAGCGCCCCCAGGCGCAGGGGGGCCACGGCGGTGTAGTAGGCGGCCTTGTGCGCCACCATGTGGAAGTAGTCCTCTGGGGTGAGGTCCAGGCGGCCCGAGAGGGTCCAGAGTAGGTCCAGGTGTTGTCCGTAGGCGGTGCGGCGCACCACCTCGTAGAACTCCCCCAGAACCCTTGGGCTGAGGGCGCCAGCCCGCAGGCCTTCCCAAAGGAGCCCCCACATCTCCCCGTGCAGGGCATCCCCTGCGTTTAGGGCCAGGGGCATGGGGTAGAGGCGGTGCAGGGCGGGCCGTCCCCGGCGCTCCTCCGAGCCGTCCTCAATGTCGTCGTGGACCAAGACCCAGTTCTGGAAGAGCTCCAGGGCCGTTCCCGCAAGGAGGGCGGCTTCCCACGAAGCCCCGTGGGCCAAGGCCGAGTAGACCGTAAGGAGCCCCCGGAGCATCTTGCCGCCGCGGCTGGGGTAGTCCTGAAGGAGGGCCTGGTACTGGGGATCGGGGTGGGCGAGGTGGGCGAGAAGGCGGGCCTGGAGGGCTTTTCTCACTTCCTCGGGCGGGGGCGTCATGCTATACACTTTAGGCCATGCGCGGCTACGCCCTGGGCCTTCTCGCCCTCAACGTGCTCACCCTCCTTTGGGGCACCACCTTCGTGGTGGTGAAGGGGGCGGTGGGGGAGATGGCCCCAAGCCTCCTGGTCTTTCTCCGCTTCCTCTTGGCCAGCCTCTTCTTCCTCCCCTGGGCCTTGCGCTTGCCCCGGGGGGTGTGGGGCCCGGGGATGGAGCTGGCCTTCTGGCTCCTCCTGGGCTACGCCTCCCAGGCCATCGGCCTGGTGTACACCTCCGCCAGCCGGAGCGCTTTCATCACCGCGCTCAACGTGGTCCTCGTGCCCCTCCTCTTGGGCTTGGCCGGGCGGCGGGTGGGTCCGGTGTGGCTGGCCGCGTTCCTGGCCTTTTTGGGCGTGGGGCTCCTCTCCTACGACCCCCGCCAACCCCCCCTCAACCTGGGGGACCTCTGGACCCTCCTCACCGCCCTCACCTATGCCCTCTACATCGTGCGCCTCGAGGTCCACGCCAAGAGCTTCCCCTCCTTGCCCCTCACCGCGGTGCAGGTCTTCGGCACCGCCCTTCTGGCCCTGCCCTGGTCCCTTTGGGAGGGGGCTTCCTGGGAGGGGGTGCCTTGGGGGGCGGTCCTCTACCTGGGCGTGGCGGCCACCGCCCTCACCACCTGGCTCCAGACCTGGGGACAGCGGTACGTGCCCGCGCCCCAGGCGGCCATCCTCTACACCATGGAACCGGTCTGGGCCACCCTCTTCGCCTTCCTCCTCCTAGGGGAGAGGCTTGGGCCTGTGGGCCTCCTGGGGGCGTTCCTGGTGATCCTCGCCACCTGGCAGGCTATCCGCCGATCCCCAGCATGACCCGCTTCCTCATGGTGGGCAGGGTGTTGCCGAAGGCGGGCTTGCGGTTCGTGGCGATGAGGATGGCGTCCACCAAGGCTTCCACGGGCTCTTCGGCGGCGAAGGCCCAGGCGATGTCCATCTCCAGGTCGGTGAGGAGGCAGGGCCTAAGCTTCTTGTCGGAGGTGAGGCGAAGCCTAGAGCAGTTGGAGCAGAAGGGCTCGGTGACCGGGTTGATGAAGCCCAGGGTACCCTGGGCCCCGGGGATCTTGAAGACCCGGGCGGGGGAGGTGGGGTCGTGGGGGACGGGCTCCAAGGGGCCGTAGACCGCTTCAATCCGCTCCCGGGTCTCTTTGCCGGGGACGAAGCGGCGGCGGTACTCCTCGGGGTCGGAGTTGTCCAGGTGCATGTACTCTATGTAGCGCACGTGCAGGGGGCGGTCTAGGGAAAGCCGGGCCAGGGGCACCACCTCCTCCTCGTTCATGCCCCGAATCACCACCGCGTTCAGCTTCACCGGGTGGAGCTCGAGCTCCAGGGCCTTTTCTATGGCCTCGAGGACCCGCTCCACCTTCCCGCCCCGGGTGATGCGGGTGAAGACCTCCGGGGTTATGGCGTCCAGGGAGATGTTTACCCGGTTGAGGCCAGCCTGGACCAGCTCCTCGGCCCGCTTGGCAAAGAGGAGCCCGTTGGTGGTGATGGCCACATCCTCGATGCCCTCCTTGCTCCGTGCCCGCTCGATCATCTGGGGGAGCTCTTTGCGCACCAAGGGTTCCCCGCCCGTGAAGCGGACGGCGGAAAGGCCAAGAAGGGAGGCGGCCTCTAGGAAGTGGTCTACCTCGGCGACGGTGAGGGTGCCGGGGGGCTCGGCCATCTCCAGGCCCAGGGGATGGCAATAGAGGCAGTGCAGGTTGCACCGGGGGGTCACGGAGATCCGCAGGTCCTTGATGATGCGGCCATAGTTATCCAGAAGCTTCATGCTGGCCCCCTTGGGGGCACTATACTACCCTGGCCCATACCCCCACAAGGTGCCTTAAAAGACAAACCCCCCCAGGGGTTGGCCTGGGGGGGCGAGGGTTGGAGCGGGAGACGGGACTTGAACCCGCGACCCCGACCTTGGCAAGGTCGTGCTCTACCGACTGAGCTACTCCCGCATGGAAAAATCCCCCGCACCGACCTACTCTCCCAGGACCCTGCGGTCCCAGTACCATCGGCGCTGGCGCGTTTCACTTCCGTGTTCGGAATGGGAACGGGTGGTTCCACGCCGCTATGGGCACGGG
>NZ_BAAHSC010000193.1:0-16060 GCF_054655095.1 Thermus sp. FJN-A | reverse complement strand
AATAGTGCCGCTTCGCCGTCTCGTACTCCACATGCGCCGTGTTGATGGTAATCCCCCGCGCACGCTCCTCCGGCGCCTTGTCAATCTCCCCGTAGTCCTTCACCTCCACATTCGGGTTCTCCGCCGCCGCCACAAACGTCAACGCCGCCGTCAACGTCGTCTTCCCGTGGTCCACGTGCCCAATCGTCCCCACGTTCACGTGAGGCTTCGTCCGGATAAACTCGCCCTTGGCCATGGTTCCTCCTCTTTTCTTGCACGCAAAGACCGCCCTGGGGGCCACGGGCCCAGGGCAGACAAAAAGATGGAGCTCGCGGCCGGGCTCGAACCGGCGACCTCACCCTTACCAAGGGTGTGCTCTACCTGCTGAGCTACGCGAGCTCGTGGAGCGGGAGACGGGACTCGAACCCGCGACCCTCGGCTTGGGAAGCCGATGCTCTACCAACTGAGCTACTCCCGCGCGCGGTGTGCTGGGGCACACCTGGTGGTGGGCAGGGCTGGATTCGAACCAGCGTAGGCGTGCGCCAACGGTTTTACAGACCGTCCCCTTTGGCCGCTCGGGCACCTGCCCACGCTCCCTTTGGAGCCACCCAGGGGAGTTGAACCCCCAACCCCCCGATTACAAGTCGGGTGCTCTACCGGTTGAGCTAGGGTGGCAGGACCGGGGATGGGACCCTGTCCGAGGGAATAGGCTAACACACCCCGGGGTGAGTGTCAAGATAAGGGCATGCGCATCGTACCTTTTGGCGCCGCCCGGGAGGTGACGGGAAGCTGCCACCTCCTCCTGGCCGAGGGCCGGGCTGTGCTCCTGGACTGCGGCATGTTCCAGGGACGGGGGGAGGAGAGAAACCACGCCCCCTTCGGCTTTGACCCCAAGGGGGTGGAGGCGGTGGTCCTCTCCCACGCCCACCTGGACCACGTGGGCCGCCTGCCCAAGCTTTTCCGCGAGGGCTACCGGGGCCCGGTCTACGCCACCCGGGCCACCCTCCTCCTCATGCGCATCGTCCTGGAGGACGCCCTCAAGGTCATGGAAGAACCCTTCTTCGCCGAGGAGGACCTGGAGGTCCTCCTCCACCACCTGAAGCCCCTGGAGTACGGGGAGTGGCTACGGCTTGGCCCCCTCACCCTCACCCTGGGCCAGGCGGGGCACCTGCCGGGAAGCGCCTTCGTGGTGGCCCAAGGGGAAGGGAAGACCTTCGTCTTCAGCGGGGACCTGGGCAACCGCCAGAAGACCGTGCTCCCCGACCCCTCCCTCCCCCCCAACGCGGATCTGGTCCTCTCGGAGGGGACCTACGGGGACCGGCCCCACCGTTCCTTCCCGGCCACGGTGGAGGAGTTCCTGGAAATCCTGGACCGCACCCTGGGCCGCGGGGGAAAGGTCTTCATCCCCTCCTTCGCCCTGGAGCGAGCCCAGGAGATCCTCTTTGTGCTCTACGAGAACGGCCACCGCCTGCCCAAGGCCCCCATCTACCTGGACTCCCCCATGGCCGAGCGGGTGCTCTCCCTGTACCCCAGCCTGGTGCGCTACTTCAGCGAGGAGGTGCAGGCCTACTTCCTTCAGGGGAAAAACCCTTTCCGCCCTCGAGGGCTGGAGGTGGTGGAGAGCGCCGAGGCCTCCAAGGCCCTAAGCCGCGAGCCCGGGCCCATGGTGGTCATCGCGGGAAGCGGCATGCTCACGGGGGGGCGCATCCTGCACCACCTCAAGCACGGCCTTTCCGACCCCAAGAACGCCCTGGTCTTCGTGGGGTACCAGCCTCGAGGCGGCCTGGGCGCGGAGATCATCGCCCGGCCCGAACGGGTGCGCCTCCTGGGGCAGGAGGTGCCCCTCCGGGCCAGCGTCCACACCCTGGGCGGCTTCTCCGGGCACGCGGGGCAGGACGAGCTCCTGGCGTGGCTGGCCGGGCAGCCCCGGGTGCTCCTGGCCCACGGGGAGGAGGAGAAGCTCCTGGAGCTGGGCAAGCGCCTGGCCTCGAGGGGCCAGGAAGTGGGCCTGGCCACCTTTGGTCAGGCGGTGGCGGTGGGGTGATCCCCCCGCTGGGGACCTCCAGGGCCCACGGGGCCAAGGAAACCGGGCACGCCCTGGGCCGGGGGGCCTAGGCCCCCCGGGGGGCAGGCCCCAAAGGACCCGGGCGGAAGCCCAGCCTCTCCAGGACCATGCGGGTGGCGGGGCTCTTGTTCAGGGTGTAGAAGTGCACGCCCTCCACCCCGGCCTCCAGTAACTCCGCCACCTGGCGGGTGGCGTGCTCCACCCCGATCTCCAGGATGGCCTGGGGGTCCTCCTGGTGGCGCTCCAGCTGGGCCAGGAGGGGCCCCGGGATGCTGGCCCCGCAGACCTCGGTGAAGCGGCGGAGCTGCTGGTAGCTGGTGATGGGCATGATGCCGGGGAGGATGGGGATTTCTATGCCCACCCTTCGCGCCCTTTCCAGGAAGCCAAAGTAGTGGGCGTTGTTGAAGAAGAGCTGGGTGATGGCGAAGTCCAGTCCCGCCTCCACCTTGGCCTTGAAGTGGTGGAGGTCGGCCTGAAGGCTCGGGCTTTCCGGATGCCCCTCGGGGTAGGCGGCCCCGCCCAGGGAAAGGGCCTCCCCGTAGCGCTCCCGGATACGGGCCACGAGTTCCGCGGCGTAGCGGAAACCCTCGGGATGGGGGCGGAAGACCCTTTCCCCTTGCGGGGGATCGCCCCGCAGGGCCAACACGTTCTCCACCCCCACGGCCACGAAGCGGTCCAGGACCTCCTCCACCTCCTTCCGGCTCTGCCCCGCCACGGTGAGGTGGGCCAAGGGGACGAGGCCCAGGTCCAGGATGCGCCGGGCCCAGGCCACGCTCCGCTCCCGCGTGCTCCCCATGGCCCCGTAGGTGATGGAGACGAAGGCGGGATGGAAGGCCTTGAGCTCCCCCATGGTGCGGAAAAGGGCCTCCTCCCCTTCCGGGGTCTTGGGGGGAAAGAACTCCAGGGAAAAGAGGGGCCCCCTGCGTTCCCTTAGGAGGTCCCGTATTTTCATGCGTCCGAGTGTAGCCCCTCCCCACCCCCTGGTCAAGGGTGGCACAATGAGGGTATGGTAGAGGTTCCGGAGATCCCCAAGGTGGAAGGCGTGGAGCTTCCCGCCAAGGAGACGGCCCTCATCGTGGTGGACATGCAAAACGACTTTGCCCACCCCCAAGGGGCCCTCTTTGTGCCCGAGGCTCCCAGGAGCGTCCCGGCCATCCGGCTTCTCCTGGAAAGGGCGAGAAGGGCGGGGGCCAGGGTGGTCTACACCCAGGACTGGCACCGAGAGGACGACCCCGAGTTCAACATCTGGCCCAAACACGCGGTGGCGGGCACCTGGGGGGCGGAGATCCTGGAAGAGCTGCGCCCCCAACCCGGCGACCTCATCGTCCAGAAAGTCCGTTACGACGCCTTCTACGGCACCCCCCTGGACCACTACCTGCACCTTTGGGGGGTGAAGCACGTGGTGGTCACGGGCACCGTGGCCAACATCTGCGTCCTGCACACCGCGGGGTCCGCCGCCTTGCGCTGGTACCATGTGGTTCTGCCCGAGGACGCCACCAGCGCCCTCACCCCCTTTGACCTGGAGGCCGCTTTGCGCCAGGTGACCTTCCTCTACCAGGGCAAGGTCACCCGGGCCGAGGGGGTGCGCTTTGTCTGAACGCGGATGAAGGAACCCGGGGAGAAGGGGATCGTGCCCCTGGCCCTGGCGCAAGGGGAGGGGGAGCTTTTCCTTTTGCAGCGGGTCCAGGCCTTGGGCCTCCCCGTGGCCCCCACCTGGGTGGTGCGCCTGGAGGAGGAGTTCTACCGCCTAAACAACCTGGAAGAGCGCCTAAGGGACCTCTTCCGGGGCGTCTTCGGGGTGCGGATAGACGAGGAAAGGCTCCTTTGGGCGGTGGAGGAGGCCGGGCGGGCGGTGCGGGAGAGCTACCTCCTGCCCGAGCGGGCGGAGGCCTTCCTCGAGGCCCTGAGGGGAAGGGGGCCCTTCGCGGTGCGAAGGGGGGGAGAGGCCAGGGCCCTTGGGGCCGCCACGCCGCAAGCCGCCCTCTTCGCCCTCAAGCGGCTTTGGGCGGAATCCTTCCGGGTGGAGGCCGTTCTTGGGCGCTTCCCCCACCTCTTGCCCCCCTTCCTCCCGGTCCTGGTCCAGGAGGCCGGGGAGGCGGTGGAGGACCCCTTCCTCTCCCTGGATCTCTCCCAGGCCCTGGGGCAGAAGGTGGTGGTGTACACCTGGGAGGGCCAGGTGGTGCGGATAGAATCCGGCCATGGTGGATAGCCACGTTCACACTCCCCTCTGCGGGCATGCGGAGGGGGCGCCGGGGGAGTACGTCTTCCACGCCCGGAAGGCGGGGCTTAAGGGCCTGGTCTTCACCGACCACAGCCCCATGCCCTCCTGGTACGACCCCGAAAGCCGCATGCGCCTGGAAGCCCTCCCCTTCTACCTCCTGGCCCTGGAGCGGGTGCGGGAGGAAAACCCGGACCTCTATGTGGGCATCGGCCTCGAGGCCGACTTCCACGAGGGGACCCAGGCCTTCGTCCGGACCCTTTTGAAGAGCTACCCCTTTGACTACGTGATCGGGAGCGTGCACTACCTGGGGGCCTGGCCCTTGGACCACCCGGACCACCAGGAGGAGTACGCCTGGCGGGACCTCAAGGAGATCTATCGCGCCTATTTCCAGGAAGCGGCCAGGGCGGCCCGAAGCGGCCTCTTCCACGCCATCGGCCACCTGGACCTGCCCAAGAAGTTCGGCCACCGCCTGCCCGAGGAGGCCCTCTTAGAGCTGGCCGAGCCCGCCCTCGAGGCCATCGCCGCGGAGGGGCTTTTCCTGGACGTGAACACCGCCGGGCTCAGGAAGCCCATCGGAGAGGTCTACCCCGCCCCTGCCCTCCTGCGAAGGGCCCGGGAGCTCGGGATCGGAATCGTCTTGGGCTCCGACGCCCACCACCCCGGGGAGGTGGGCTCCGCCTTTTCCGAAACCCAGGCCCTCCTCGCCTCCCTGGGCTTCCGGGAGGCCTACTACTTCCGCCAGGGCAGGCCCGTGGCCTACGCCCTGTCCAAAGCCTCGTAGACCTGATCCCGCCTTGCCCCCAGGGGCAGGTCCTCCCGGCGCCCCCCGGCCGCCTCGTAGGCCCGCACCGCCTTTAGGAGGCGCAGGAAGGCCTCGGCGCAGGGATCGGGGGCCGGGGCCTCGTACGCCATGAAGGTCACCCGCTCGTACTCCTCCCCGTACTCCGCCTCCTCCCGCTCCACGCAGGCCTCGTAGGCCTTCAGGGCCTCGTCCACCTCGAGGCGGGCGCGCTCCCGGGCCGACATATCCACCTCCTTGAGCTTTAGTATATCAGGTTCTTTTACTCCTGAACCTCAGGCTGGCGGCGGGGATGGGCCCCTCCTGGAAGCGCTCCTCCCGCCAGGGATCCCCCCGCCAGTGGTAGCCAAGCCGCTCCCAAAAGCCCAGCTCCAGGTGGTCCAAAAGCTCGATGCGGCGCACCCACTTGGCGCTCTTCCAGGCATAAAGGTGGGGCACCAAAAGGCGCACGGGCCCGCCCCGTTCGGGGGGGAGGGGCTTCCCGAAAAGGGTGTGGGCCAGGAGCACGTCCTCCCGGAAGAGGTCCTCCAGGAGGAGGTTGGTGGTGTAGCCCCCGTAGCTTTCCACCAGGGCGGCCACCGCCTCGGGCCTGGGCCCCGCTTCCTCCAGGAGGTCCTTCACCCGGACTCCCTTCCAGGCCACGTCCAGCCGGCTCCACCCGGTCACGCAGTGGAAGTCCCGGGTGAGGGCCACCTGGGGAAGAGCGAGGAGGTCGGGGTAGGTGAGAAGGAGGGGATTTTCCACGAGGCCCGCGACCTCGAGGCGCCACTCCTCCTCGGGGATCCTGGGGGTCTCCCCGTAGGTGAGGATGGGGAAGCGCTCGGTGGCCCTCTGCCCCGGAGGCACCCGGTCCACGCCCTGAGGGTAAGCCAGCCCCCGGGAGAAGAAAGGGCCCTGGCTCACCGGCTTCGGTACCGGATGACCTCCACCTTCTCCAAGGTGACGAGCCCTTCCCGCACCATCCCGTCCAGCACGGGCAAGAAGGCGCGGATCTTCTCCTCGGCGTCCACGATCTCGATCATCACCGGCAGGTCCTCGGAGAGCTGGAGCACCTTGGCGGTGTGGATCCGGGAGTGGGCCCCGTAGCCCATGAAGCCCTTGAAGGCCGTGGCCCCGGCCAGCCCCCGGCGCTTGGCCTCCAGGACGATGGCCTCGTAAAGGGGCCGTCCCTCGTAGCGGTCCGACTCCCCCACAAAGATGCGCAGGAGCTTAGCCTCTCCCTCCAGCCTCATGCCCTTAGGCTACCAGGGCCCCGCCCAGGCGGTAGCCGAAAAAGGCCAGGCCCAGCCCCAGGAGGACGCTGGCCAGAACGTACACCGCGGCCCGGAAGACCTCCCCCTCCTGCAGGAGGGCCAGGGTCTCGTAGCTGAAGGTGGAGAAGGTGGTGAACCCCCCCAACACCCCCATGGCCAGGAAGAGCCGGGCCTCGCCCGAGAGGGCCCCTTCCCAGGAGAGCCGCAGGACGACCCCGATGAATAGGCTACCCAGGGCGTTCACCAGAAGGGTGCTGAAGGGGAAGCCGGGACCGGTGAGGCCCTGAACCCACGCGCCAAGCCCGTAGCGGAGGACCGAACCCAAAGCCCCTCCCAAGGCCACCAGCAAGTACCGCTCCACCCCCAAAGTATAGTGAGGCCATGAAGCCCAAGACCCTCTCCCCCATCCTCACCGCCAGGGGGGTAAGGCTCGCCATCGCCGTGGGCCGCTTCAACGAGCGGGTGACCAAGATGCTCCTGGAGGGGGCCCTGGAGGCCTACGCCCGGCTTGGGGGGGACCCCTCCGAGGTCCTGGTGGCCTGGGTGCCCGGCTCCTTTGAGCTCCCCCTGGTGGCCAAGCGCCTGGCAAGCCGTCCGGACGTGGACGCGGTGGTGGCCCTGGGGGCGGTGGTGCGGGGGGAGACCCCCCACTTTGAGTACGTGGCCGCCCAGGCCGCCTCCGGCCTCATGCAGGCCATGCTGCAGACGGAAAAGCCCATCGTGTTCGGCGTCCTCACCACGAACACCCCGGAAGAGGCCCAGGAACGGGCCGGGGGCAAGGTGGGGAACAAGGGCGCGGAGGCGGTCTTCACCGCCATCGAGATGGTGCGGCTCCTGGAGGCTATTTCCCCGTGAAGAGGGCCCGGGCGTAGCGCAGGTGCAGGTAGAGGAAGCACCCCACGCAGAAGCCGAAGGCCAGGTTGATGAAGGCCAAGAAGGCCACCAGGAGGGCCAGGGCATAGCCCACCCCCTTCAGGCCCAGGAGGAGGAAGAGGGTGGCAAGCCCCAGGAAAACCGCCCCCAGGGTGCGGGCGAAGCGGTGGGGCCGGGGGTCCTCCTCCACGGGACGGGGAGGGACCTTTAGGGCCCGCTTCAAGGCCACCAAGAGGTCCCAAGGGGTGTGCTGGCTCGCCATGAGGAGGAAGAGGAGGTAGACGAGCCAAGGGAGGTCCAGAAGGGCCGCCAGGGGCAGGAAAAGGGTGAGGAGCACCTGGTTGAAACGGAGCTGGTTCCGGTCCGTGACCATAGGGCCAGTATACACCTGAGCCTATGAAGATTAGGGGTAGGGTGCCCCCACGCCTCCCGGGGCAGAATGGGGACATGGTCCCCCTCCTCACCACCCCGCTGCCCGTGCCCCACGGGTTCACCACCCGCTTGGGCGGGGTCTCGGAAGGCCCTTTCGCCAGCCTCAACCTCTCCGCCGCCACCGGGGACGACCCCAAGCGGGTAGAGGAAAACCAGAGGCGGGTGCTCGCCGCCTTCGGCCATCCCCCCGTGGCGGCCCTCAAGCAGGTGCACGGGGCCCAGGTGCACCTGGTGGAGGGCCCCGGGGTCTGGGAAGGGGACGGCCTCCTCACCCGCACCCCGGGCCTCCTCCTCCGGGTGGGGGTGGCGGACTGCTACCCCCTCCTC
Source organism: Thermus sp. FJN-A (assembly GCF_054655095.1). Classification (NCBI taxonomy): domain Bacteria; kingdom Thermotogati; phylum Deinococcota; class Deinococci; order Thermales; family Thermaceae; genus Thermus; species Thermus sp. FJN-A. The sequence continues at coordinate 8,111 of NZ_BAAHSC010000193.1, read as the reverse complement.
CTCTACCACCCCAAGGGAGCGGTGGCCGCCCTGCACGCGGGCTGGCGCGGGGTGGCGGCGGGCATCCTGCCGAAGGCCCTAGAGCTCCTGGAAAGCCTGGGCCTGGACCCCAGGGAGGCCCACCTGGCCATAGGCCCCGGCATCGGGGGCGGGTGCTACCAGGTGGGAGAGGAGGTGGCGGAGGCCTTCCTAAAAGCCCACCTCCCCACCTTCGCCCAAGACCCCAGGGCCCCGGGGAAATACCTTCTGGACCTGGAAAGGGCCCTCCTCCTCCAGGCGGAACGGGCCGGGCTTCGGCAGGAAAGGGTCTACCGGGTGGGCCTCTGCACCCACTGCGAGCCCACCCTCTTCTCCCACCGCCGCGACCGGGGGCGGACGGGACGGATGTGGGGGCTCATCCTGCTCCCCCGTTAAGGGGCGGTTCACCCCCCTCGTGGCACAATAGAACCATGCTCTTCCCGAGGGCGGTCCTTCCCTCCCTCCTCCACCTCACCCCGGGATGGTTAAGGGAGCGGGGCCTGAAGGGCGTCATCCTGGACCTGGACAACACCCTCCTCCCCTACGGGGAGGAGGAGGTTCCCGCCGCCTACCGGGCCTGGCTGGAGGGGCTGAAGGCCGAGGTGCCCGTCTACCTTCTCTCTAATGCCCTCCCCGAACGCTTCGCCCGGGTGCAAAAGGCCTTGGGCCTTCCCGGCCACGCCCCGGCCCTGAAGCCCTGGCTGGGCTTCCGCCGGGCCCTGAAAGCCCTGGGCCTCCCCGCGCGGCAGGTGGCGGTGGTGGGGGACCAGGTCTTCACCGATGTGCTGGGGGGCAATCTGGTGGGGGCCTACACCGTCCTGGTACCCCCCTTGCGGGAGAGGGAATTCTTTTACACGCGTTTCATACGCATGCTGGAAACTCCATTTAGGAAACCCTGGGGAGGGCCCTTATGAGCGTGCTCACCATAGGCGACAAGAGGCTCGGTGCCATCCTCCTGGACGCCGGGCTCCTCACCGACGAGGAGCTGCAGATGGCCCTGGAGAAGCACCGGGAAGTGGGGGGCTCCTTGGCCGAGGTCATCGTGGACTCGGGCCTCCTCTCAGAAAGGCGCATCGCCCAGGCCATTGAGGACCACTTCGGCATCCCCCTGGTGGAACTCCACACCCTGGAGATCCCCCCGAAGGTCAAGGCCCTTCTGCCCGCGGAGAAGGCCAAGGAGCTGCAGGCCATCCCCTTCGCCCTGGACGAGGAAGCGGGGGTGGTGCGGGTGGCCTTCGTCAACCCCCTGGACACCCTGGCCCTGGAGGAGGTGGAGGACCTCACGGGCCTGGTGGTGGAACCCTACCAGGCCACCAAGACCCACTTCCTCTACGCCCTGGCCAAGAACTACCCCGAGCTCGGCCTCCCCCTCCCTCCCCCCCCTTCAGGACCCAGCGAGGGCGAGCTGCAGCTGGGCGAATGCCTCCTCCAGAAGGGGTTGATCACCCGGGAAACCCTGGAGGAGGCCCTGGTGGAACAGGAGAAGACCGGGGACCTCCTGGGCCGCATCCTGGTGCGCAAGGGGCTCCCCGAGGAAGCGCTTTACCGCGTCCTGGCGGAGCAGAAGGGCTTGGAGTTCCTCCCCTCCACCGAGGGCCTCGAGCCCGATGCGGCCGCCACCTCCCTCCTCCTGCGCACGGATGCTCTGCGCTTCAGCGCCGTGCCCGTGGCCTTCCGGGAGGGCAGGCTGGAGGTGGTCCTGGCCGATCCCCGGCACAAGGAGGCGGTGGAGGAGCTTTTGGGCCGCCCCGCCCACTTCTACCTCACGCTGCCCCAGGCTTGGGAGGGCCTCTTCCACCGGGCCTACCCCGAGAAGGGCCGCCTGGGGGAGGTCTTGGTCCAGGAAGGGCGCCTCAGCCGCGAGGGGCTAAGGGAAGCCTTGGAGGTGCAAAAACGCCTGCCCAAGGCCAAGCCCCTGGGGGAAATCCTGGTGGAGCTGGGCCTGGCCCGGCCCGAGGACGTGGAGGAGGCCCTGAAGAAGCAGCGCCAGGGCGGGGGCCGCCTGGAGGACACCCTGGTCCAGTCCGGCAAGCTAAAACCCGAGGCCCTGGCCCAGGCGGTGGCCGCCCAGCTGGGCTACCCCTACATCCACCCCGAGGAAAACCCCCCAGACCCCAGCGCGGCCCTCCTCATCCCCGAGGACCTGGCCCGGCGCTACGGCGTCTTCCCCCACCACCTGGAGGGGCGGAACCTGGTCCTCCTCATGAAGGACCCCCGGAACATCCTGGCCCTGGACGACGTGCGCCTGGCCCTGAAGCGCAAGGGGCTGAACTACGAGGTGGCCCCGGCGGTGGCCACGGAGGCGGCCATCACCAAGCTCATCGAGCGCTTCTACGGCAAGGAGGAGCTGGGGGAACTGGCCAAGGAGCTCGCCAAGGGCTACCAGGAAGAGGAGGCCATCGCCGCCGAGCTGGACGAGAGCGCCGCCCAGAAGTTCGTCAAGCAGGTGATCCGGGAGGCCTACCTCCAAGACGCCTCGGACATCCACGTGGAGCCCAGGCAGTCGGACGTCCTGGTGCGCCTCCGGATCGACGGGACCTTGCGCCAGTACACCACCTTGCCCAAGGGGGCCCTGAACCCCATCATCAGCGTCATCAAGATCATGGGCGGGCTCAACATCGCCGAGAGGCGCCTGCCCCAAGACGGCCGCGTGCGCTACCGGGAAGGCGCCATCGACGTGGACCTGCGCCTTTCCACCCTGCCCACCGTGTACGGGGAGAAGGCGGTGATGCGCCTCCTCAAGAAGGCCGCGGATATCCCGGAGATCGAGGGTCTGGGCTTCGCCCCCGGGGTCTTTGAGCGCTTCCAGGAGGTGATCTCCAAGCCCTACGGCATCTTCCTCATCACCGGGCCCACGGGGTCGGGCAAGAGCTTCACCACCTTCTCCATCCTGAAGCGCATCGCCACCCCCGACAAGAACACGCAGACCATTGAGGACCCCGTGGAGTACGAGATCCCGGGCATCAACCAGACCCAGGTGAACCCCCAGGCCGGGCTCACCTTCGCCCGGGCGCTAAGGGCCTTCCTCAGGCAGGACCCGGACATCATCATGGTGGGGGAGATCCGGGACTCCGAAACCGCCAAGATCGCCACCGAGGCCGCCCTCACCGGCCACCTGGTCATCGCCACCCTGCACACCAACGACGCCGCCCAGGCCATCACCCGTCTGGACGAGATGGGGGTGGAGCTCTTCAACATCTCCGCCGCCCTCATCGGCGTCCTCTCCCAGCGGCTCGTGCGGAGGATCTGCGACCACTGCAAGGTGGAGGTCAAGCCCGACCCGGAGGTCCTCCGCCGCCTGGGGCTCAGCGAGGAGGAGATCCTGGGGGTCAAGCTCTACAAGGGCATGGGCTGCGAGCGCTGTAGCGGCACGGGCTACAAGGGGCGTTACGCCATCCACGAGCTTTTGGTGGTGGACGACGAGATCCGCCACGCCATCGTGGCCGGCAAGTCAGCCACGGAGATCAAGGAGATCGCCCGCCGCAAGGGCATGAAGACCTTGCGGGAAGACGGCATCCAAAAGGCCTTTCAAGGGATTACCACCCTCGAGGAGGTCCTGGCGCGTACCATTGAGTAGCGATAGGAGGCAGTTATGGCCAAAATGCCGGACATCGTGGACCTCTTGACCCTGGCGGTGGAACGGGGGGCCAGCGACCTGGTGATCACCGTGGGCCTCCCGCCCATGCTGAAGGTGGACGGCGAGTTCCACCCCACGGAGTACGAGCCCCTCTCCCCCCAGGACACCCGCCGCCTCATGTACGCCCTCATGGACGAGAAGCAGCAGCGCATCTTCGAAGAGGAGAAGGAGCTGGACTTCTCCTTCAGCCTGCCGGGGAAAGGGCGTTACCGGGTGAACATCTTCCTGCAGCGGGGAAGCGTGGGGGGGGTCTTAAGGGTGGTGCCCGCCACCATCAAGAGCTTCGAAGAGCTGGGGCTTCCCAAAAGCATCGCCGAGATCGCCTTAAGCCCCAGGGGCCTCGTCCTGGTCACGGGGCCCACGGGGAGCGGGAAGAGCACCACCCTGGCCTCCATGATCGACTACATCAACGAACGAAAGCCCGTGCACATCGTGACCATCGAGGATCCAATAGAGTTTTTCCACAAACACAAGAAGGCCATCGTCAACCAACGGGAGATCGGGGCGGACACCCACGGCTTCCACAAGGCCTTGCGGAGCGTGCTCCGCCAGGCCCCGGACGTGATCCTGGTGGGGGAGATGCGGGACTACGAGACCATCGCCGCCGCCATCACCGCCGCCGAGACGGGGCACCTGGTCATGGGCACCCTGCACACCAACTCCGCCCCCGAGACCATCGACCGCATCGTGGACGTCTTCCCGGAAAACCAGCAGGAGCAGGTCAGAGTGCAACTTTCCAACAACCTGGTGGCCGTCCTGACGCAGCAGCTCCTGCCCAAGGCCTTCGGGGGCGGGCGGGTTCTGGCCTATGAGCTCATGATCGCCACCCCCGCCGTCAGGGCCCTCATCCGGGAGGGGAAGAGCCACCAGCTCAGGAGCGTCATCCAGACCGGGGGCCAGTACGGCATGATCACCATGGACGCCTGCCTCGCCGACCTTTACAAGCGCAAGCTCATCACCTACGAGATGGGGCTCGCCCGGGCGGTGGACCCCAAGGAGTACATGCGCCTGGCGGGGGTAGAGACGGAAACCAGGCGCTGATACCACCCCATGCTGGCGCAAGCCAGCATGGGGGCCCCGCTAAAAGGCTTTGGCGGGGATTTCTGGAAGCAGGAGAGCGAACGAAGCGGGGAAAAAGGGTACGAGGTCCCTAGACGGTCTGGTAGACTGGGGGCCATGTACGAAGCCGTCATCGGCCTCGAGGTCCACCTGCACCTTAAAACCCGGACCAAGGCCTTTTGCGGCTGTGAGGCGGACTATTTCGGGGCAGCCCCCAACACCCACACCTGCCCCGTCTGCCTCGGCCTCCCCGGGGCCCTGCCCGTGCCAAACGGAAAGGCGGTGGAGTTCGGCCTGCGCCTGGCCTTGGCCCTGGGAAGCCGGGTGCCGGAAAGACTTCTCTTCCACCGCAAAAACTACTTCTACCCCGACCTGCCCAAGAACTACCAGATCAGCCAGTACGACCTGCCCTTGGGCCTCGGGGGGAGCCTGCCCCTGGGGGAAAGGCGCGTGCGCATCAAGCGCCTGCACCTGGAGGAGGACGCGGGCAAAAGCCTCCACCTGGAGGACCGCACCCTCTTGGACCTGAACCGGGCGGGAAGCCCCCTCATTGAGCTCGTCACCGAGCCCGACCTAAGGACCCCTGAGGAGGCCAGGCTCTTCCTCCAGCGCATCCAGGCCCTGGTCCAGACCCTGGGGATCTCCGAGGCGAGCCCCGAGGAGGGCAAGCTCCGGGCCGACGTGAACGTCTCCGTGCGCCCTGCGGGGGAACCCCTGGGCACCAAGGTGGAGATCAAGAACCTGAACTCCTTCAAGAGCGTGCAGCGGGCCCTGGAGTATGAAATCCGCCGCCAGACGGAGATCCTCAGGCGGGGGGAAAGGGTCAAGCAGGCCACCATGGGCTTCGAGGAGGGAAGTGGCAAAACCTACCCCCTGCGCGCCAAGGAGGAAGAGGCGGACTACCGCTACTTCCCCGAGCCCGACCTGCCCCCCGTCCCCATCCCCCGGACCTGGCTGGAAGAGATCGGGCGCACCCTGCCCGAGCTTCCCTGGGAGAAGGAGAGGCGCTACCAGGCCCTGGGAATCAAGGCAAAGGACGCGGAGGTCCTGGCCTACACGCCCCCCCTCGCCCGCTTCCTGGACCAGGCCTTGGGGCTGGGGCTCGCTTCCCCCCAGGCCTTGGCCAACTGGCTCCTGGCGGACGTGGCCGGCCTCCTCCACGAGCGGGGGCTGGCCCTGGAGGACACCCAGCTCACCCCCGAGGCCCTGGCCCGCCTGGTGGGCCTCTTCGAGCGGGGGGAGATCACCAGCCGGGTGGCCAAGGGCCTCTTGCCCGAGCTCCTCACGGGCGCTGACCCCGAGGCCCTGGTGCGGGAACGGGGGCTAAAGGTGGTGGCGGACGAGGAGGCCCTGAAGGGGGTGGTGGCCGAGGTCCTGGCCGCCATGCCCGAAGCGGCGGAGAGCGTGCGCCAAGGCAAGCTCAAGGCCCTGGACGCCCTCCTGGGCCAGGTGATGCGCAGGACCAAGGGCCAGGCCCGGCCCGACCTGGTGCGCAGGCTCCTCCTGGAAGCCCTTGGGGTAGGATAGGGGCGATGCGGTACGAGGAGGCCGGGGTCAACATAAAGGCCAAGGCCGAGGCCCTGAGGCGGGCGCGGGAGGCCATCGCCGCCACCTACACCCCCGAGGTCCTCCGGGGCCTCGGGGCCTTTGGCGGGCTTTGGGACGCCAGGGCCCTCAAGGGAATGGGCCACCCGGTCCTGGTGGCCACCACCGACGGGGTGGGCACCAAGACCCTCCTGGCCCTCGAGGCGGGGGACGTCTCCGGGCTCGGCCACGACCTGGTCAACCACTCGGTGAACGACCTGCTCTGCCAGGGAGCCACCCCCCTCTTCTTCCTGGACTACCTGGCGGCAAGCCGCCTGGAGGAGGGCGTCCTCGCCGCCCTCCTCACCTCCTTGGCCGAGGCCTGCCGGGCTCACGGCATCCCCCTTTTAGGGGGGGAGACCGCGGAGATGCCCGGGGTTTACCGGGAAGGGGCCTGGGACGTGGCGGGCACCCTGGTGGGGGTGGTGGAGCGGGAGGAGGTCCTGGGTCCCGAACGGGTCCAGGCGTACGATGTCCTCCTGGCCCTCCCCTCCTCCGGCCCGCACACCAACGGCTACTCCCTGATCCGCAAGGTGGTGGCGGGGCGGGACCTGGAAACCCAGGTCCCCGAGCTGGGGGAAAGCCTCAAAGCCGCCCTCCTCCGCCCCCACCGGGCTTACCTGCGGGAGTTCTTGCGCCTCAAGGAGGCGGGGGTGGAGATCCACGCCATAGCCCACATCACCGGGGGGGGACTCGAGGAGAACCTGCCTCGAGCCCTCCCCCAGGGCCTGGGGGCCGAGGTGCGGCGGGGAAGCTGGCCCGTTCCCCCGGTCTTCCCCTACTTGCAACGCCTGGGGGAAATCCCCGAGGAAGAGATGTACCGGGTCTTCAACATGGGCCTGGGCCTCATCCTGGTCCTGCCCGAAAGGGAGGGGGAAAGGGCGCAAGCGCTGGTGGAAAGCTTCCCCATAGGGCGGGTGGTGCCGGGCGCTGGGGTCAAGTGGGTATGAAGGAGCTCTGGCTCATCCGCCACGGGGAAACCGAGTGGAACGTTAAAAAGCGCTTTCAGGGACACCTGGACGTCCCCCTCTCCCCCGTGGGCATCGGCCAGGCCTTCCGCCTGGCGCAAAGGTTGGCGCGGAGCCGTCTGCCCTTTGACGGGCTGTACGCCTCCGACCTGCGCCGGGCCCGGGAAACCGCGGAACCCCTGGCCTCGGTGCTGGGCCTCCCCCTGCAGACCAGCCCCCTGTTGCGGGAGATCCATGTGGGCCACCTGGCCGGCCTGAACCGCGAAGAGGCCGAGGCCCGCTACCCTGAGTTCGTCCAGGAAGCCCTCCGGGATCCCTGGCACACCCCCCGGCCCGGAGGGGAAAGCATGGCCGATCTGGCCTCGCGCCTGGCCGCCTTCCTGGAGGAGCTTCCCCCTGGCCGCCACCTCCTGGTGACCCACGGGGGCATCATCCGGGCAGCCCTCAAGATGGCCCTGGACCTGGAGGGCAGTACCTGGAGGCGGTTCCACATCCCCAACACCTCCATCACCCGCATCCTCTTGCCCGAGCGGGAGGTGCTCACCGTTTCCGATGCTGCCCACCTGGAAGTCTGGGCCGACTGGCTCTCCGACGAGAGCCTAAAGTAAAGCCCCCCCAGGGGTTGGCCTGGGGGGGCGAGGGTTGGAGCGGGAGACGGGACTTGAACCCGCGACCCCGACCTTGGCAAGGTCGTGCTCTACCGACTGAGCTACTCCCGCATGGAAAAATCCCCCGCACCGACCTACTCTCCCAGGACCCTGCGGTCCCAGTACCATCGGCGCTGGCGCGTTTCACTTCCGTGTTCGGAATGGGAACGGGTGGTTCCACGCCGCTATGGGCACGGG
>NZ_BAAHSC010000192.1:0-60620 GCF_054655095.1 Thermus sp. FJN-A | reverse complement strand
AATAGTGCCGCTTCGCCGTCTCGTACTCCACATGCGCCGTGTTGATGGTAATCCCCCGCGCACGCTCCTCCGGCGCCTTGTCAATCTCCCCGTAGTCCTTCACCTCCACATTCGGGTTCTCCGCCGCCGCCACAAACGTCAACGCCGCCGTCAACGTCGTCTTCCCGTGGTCCACGTGCCCAATCGTCCCCACGTTCACGTGAGGCTTCGTCCGGATAAACTCGCCCTTGGCCATCTTCGTTCTCCTTTCGGCAAGCACGGGTGGGCCCAAGGGCCCACCCCCAAAGCACCCTTACTGACCCTTGATGAGCTTCTCCTGGACCTGCTTGGGGACCTCCTGGTAGTGGTCGAAGAACATGACGAAGGAGCCCCGCCCCTGGGTCTTGGAGCGCAGGTCCGTGGCGTAGCCGAACATCTCCGCCAGGGGCACGTAGGCCCGGATCACCTGGGCGTTGCCCCGGGGCTCCATGCCCAGGATCTGGCCCCGGCGGGCGTTGAGGTCGCCGATGACGTCGCCCATGTACTCCTCGGGGGTGGTGACCTCCACCCGCATGATGGGCTCGAGGACCACCGGATCCCCCTTCTGCACCGCCTCCTTGATGGCCATGGACCCGGCGATCTTAAAGGCCATCTCCGAGGAGTCCACCTCGTGGTAGGAGCCGTCGTAGAGGGTGACCTTGACGTCCACCACGGGGAAGCCGATGAGGGGACCCGACTGCATGGCCTCCTCAATGCCCTTCTGCACCGCGGGGATGTACTCCTTGGGGATCACCCCGCCCACGATGGCGTTCACGAACTCAAACCCGGACCCGCGGGGCAGGGGCTCGGCCTTGATCTTCACGTGGCCGTACTGGCCGCGGCCACCCGTCTGGCGGATGAACTTGCCCTCCACATCCACGGGGCGGGTGATGGTCTCCCGGTAGGCCACCTGGGGCTTGCCCACGTTGGCGTCCACCTTGAACTCCCGCTTCAGCCGGTCCACGATGATCTCCAGGTGGAGCTCGCCCATCCCGGAGATGATGGTCTGGCCGGTCTCGGGGTGGGTGGACACGCGGAAGGTGGGGTCCTCTTCGGCCAGGCGGGCCAGGGCCTGGGAAAGCTTGTCCTGGTCCGCCTTGGTCTTGGGCTCTATGGCCACATCGATGACCGGCTCGGGGACCTCGATGGACTCCAGGACCACCCGCGGGGCGTCCTCCCCCACCAGGGTGTCCCCGGTGATGGTCTCCTTGAGGCCCACCACCGCCCCCAGGTCCCCCGCCTTCAGCTCCTCCACCTCCTCCCGGTGGTTGGCGTGCATGCGGAGGAGGCGGGCCACCCGCTCCTTGCGCCCCTTGGTGGTGTTGTAGACATAGGAGCCCGAGGTGATGGTGCCGGAGTAGACGCGGATGAAGGTGAGGCGGCCCACGTAGGGGTCGGCCATGATCTTGAAGGCCAAGGCCGCCAGGGGCCCCTCGGGGTCGGGGTGGATCTCCACCGCCTCGCCCTCGGGCGTGGTGCCCTTGATGGGGGGGATGTCCAAGGGGGAGGGCAGGTAGTCCACCACCGCGTCCAGGAGGAGCTGGACGCCCTTGTTCTTCAAGGCCGAACCCAGGAACACGGGGGTGATCTGGATGTCAATAGTGCCCTTGCGGATGGCCGCCACCAGCTCTTCCTCGGTGGGCTCCTCCCCCTCCAGGTACTTGAGCATCACGTTCTCGTCAAAGTCGGCGGCGGCCTCAATGAGCTTCTCGCGGTACTCCCGCGCCTGGGCCAGGTACTCCTCGGGGACGGGGATCTCCCGGATGTCGGTGCCCAGGTCGTTGCCGTAGGTGTAGGCCTTCATCCGGAGGACGTCGATGATCCCCGAGAAGGTGTCCTCCCGACCGATGGGGAGCTGCATCACCACCGGGCGCGCCCCCAGGCGCTCCTGCATGGTGCGGATCACGAGCCAAAGGTCGGCCCCGGTCTTATCCATCTTGTTGGCGAAGGCGATGCGGGGCACCTTGTACTTCTCCGCCTGGCGCCACACGGTCTCCGACTGGGGCTCCACCCCTTGGCTGGAGTCGAAGACCACGATGGCCCCGTCCAGCACCCGCATGGAGCGCTCCACCTCAATGGTGAAGTCCACGTGGCCCGGGGTGTCGATGATGTTGATGCGGTGGTCCTTCCAGAAGCAGGTGGTCACGGCGGCGGTGATGGTGATGCCCCGCTCCCTTTCCTGCTCCATGAAGTCCATGGTGGCCGCGCCCTCGTGGACCTCCCCGATCTTGTGGATCTTGCCGGTGTAGTAGAGGATGCGCTCGGTGGTGGTGGTCTTGCCGGCGTCGATGTGCGCGGCGATGCCGATGTTACGGAGCCTCTTTAGGTCGTACGCTACCCTGACCGCCATGGCTTACCACCGGTAGTGGGCGTAGGCGCGGTTGGCCTCGGCCATGCGCTCCACGTCCTCCTTCTTCTTGACCGCCCCGCCCTTGCCCTCAGCGGCATCCATGAGCTCGTGGGCGATGCGCACCGCCGCGCCCCGCTCGGACCGCTGGTTCGCCGCCTGGACCAACCAGCGCAGGGCCAGGGACTGCTGCCTGCGGGGGGAGACCTCCATGGGGACCTGGTAGTTGGCCCCCCCCACGCGGCGGGAACGCACCTCGAGGCGGGGCTTCACGTTCTCCACCGCCTGCTTAAAGACCTTCAAAGGCTCCTGCCCGGTCTTTTCCTGGATGATGCGGCAAGCCTCGTAGAAGATGCGGGCGGCCAGGTTTTTCTTTCCGTCCCGCATGATCTTGTTGATGAAGGCCGACACCACCACGTCCCCGTAGACCAGGTCGGGCTGGAGCTGGCGTACCTCTGCTCTTCTTCTCCGCGCCATAGCTCACCTACTTCTTCTTGGCCGGGGCCGCGCCCTTGGTCTCCTTGGGCCTCTTGGTCCCGTACTTGGAGCGGCTCTTCTTGCGGTCCTTCACGCCCTGGGTGTCGTAGACCCCGCGGACGATGTGGTAGCGCACGCCCGGCAGGTCCTTCACACGGCCACCCCGGATGAGGACCACGGAGTGCTCCTGCAGGTTGTGCCCTTCCCCGGGAATGTAGGCGGTCACCTCGTACCCCGAGGTGAGGCGCACCTTGGCCACCTTGCGTAGGGCCGAGTTGGGCTTCTTGGGGGTCACGGTGCGCACCACCGTGCACACCCCCCGGCGGAAAGGCGACCCCTTCAAGGCGGGAACCTTGCTCTTCTTCTGGACCTTCTCGCGGCCCCTTCGGACTAGCTGGTTGATCGTCGGCAGTGCCACCACTCCCTTCTTCTTGGACTTGCCCCCGTGTTCTCAAGATCCACCCGGGGGAAGGTTCCCCCGGTTCTGCCCGCACAGGGCACCCCCTCAGGGCCAGGGGCTGGCCCTGAGGGCCCTCAACTTGACTAGTGTACAGAACCAGGCCCCTTCTCGCAAGTAGACCCCCCGCCTTCCGGCGGGGGGCTTCTGGAGCCGGTGGCCGGATTTGAACCGGCGGCCTACCGCTTACGAGGCGGTTGCTCTACCGCTGAGCTACACCGGCCCACCCCCAAGAGTTTAGGGCAGGGCAGGGATTTTGGCAACTACCGGAGCACCACCCCCGGCTGGACCCTGAGGGCGCGGAGGAGGGGCAAGAGGGCGGAGAGGAAGGTGGCCACCAGGCTCGCCGCGCTCACGGCCGCGAAGTCGGAAAGGCGCATCTCCACGGGGAGGTGGGTGAGGAAGTAAAGCTCCCCGGGGAGGTCCACCGGGCGCCAGGAAAGGTAGAGGCAGAGCAGGTAGCCCAGGAGGTTGCCGAGAAGCACGCCCCCGAGGCCCAGGAAGACCCCCTCCAGGGCGAAGACCAGGCCCACGGTAAACCTCGAGGCCCCCATGGCCCGAAGGAGGGCGATCTCCGGGGTCTTCTCCACCACCTTCAGCACGAGGAGGTTGGCCACGCCCAGGGCCGCCACCGCCACGATGAGGAAGACCAGGATGCCCAAGACCCGCTTCTGCAGGGCGAGTTGCTCCAAGAGGGTGCGCTGGGTGTCCTGCCAGGCCTGGGGGAAGAACCGGGTGCCCCCAAGCGCCGCCCCCACCTCCTTGGCCCGCCAGGGGTCCTTGAGGCGCACCTGGTAGCCCTGGGCCCGAAGCCCGGAAAGCCGCTCCACCTCCTCCAGGGGGACGAAGGCGTAGGCGGAGTCCAGGAGGTAGTTGCCCGTGCGGAAGGTGCCCAGGACCTTAAGCGTTACCCGCTCCTGGGTGGCGGACATGGCGTAAAGCCGCTCCCCGGGGAAGACGCCCAGGGACTGGGCCAGGGCCGATCCCAGGTAGATCCCCCCCGGCTCCAGCCTCATCCCCAGCTCCGGGTACAGGGCCTCCCCCCCCTCCCCCAGGCCCACCAGGGTGGCGAAGTCCACCCCCGGCCCTCGAGGCCCCTCCGCGGGGCGAGTGAGGAGGGCCTTGGTGGCGGCGAAGGGGGCGTAGGCCGCCACCTCGGGATGGGAAGGGAGGGGTGGGACCTCCTCTGTCAAGCTGAAGAGGACCAGGTGGGGGTAGGCCTTGAGGGTGGCCCGCACCAGGCCGCTCACGAACCCGTTGGTGAGGGAAAGCGCCGCCAAGAGCACCGCCACCCCCACCCCCACCCCCAGGAGGGCCAGGGCCGTCTGCAAGGGCCTGCGCCGCAGGTGGGCCAGGGCTAGGAAAAGGGCGAAGCGCACGCCCCCAGGATACGAAGGCCTCAGCGCCTCGGGTACTCCACCACCTCCAAGGCCAAAAGCCTGCGGCCAAAGCGCAAGGCCGTGGCCCGGTCCGGGAGCCAGACGTCCACCTTTTCCCGCATCCTGGGGTGCATCACGTCGGCCACCACGAAGACGCGGTCCCGGAAAAGGGGGTCAAACTGGCCCTTCCCCCGCCCATAGATGGAGCCCAGGTCCCGGAGGCGGACCTTGGTCCCGAAGGGGAGGACCCTGAGGAGGTCGCGGCTCACCGCCAAGACCCCCAGGCGGGTGCGCATGCCCGTGGCGGTGACAAAGGGCGTGGCGTCGGTCTCCCGCACGCTGGAGGTGTAGGCCGTGGCCTCCAAGACCATGGCCTTGGGGCGACTGGACTGGCCCGAGGCCCCCGCAACGGCGAGGGCGAGGAGGAGCGCAAGGAGCAAACCCCGCATAGCGCCCCTGAGTATGCGCAAAAACCCAGGAGGCTCCTGAGAAGCATGAGGCCCAGCCCTCATGCAAAGGCCCCCACCCGCGATTAGTGAAATTCCAAAAACTTAAGAAACCCGCAGGATAGGGAGCGCATCCCGCGGGTTTGAATGAGAAGATGATTAAGGCCCTTAAGGCTACGCTAACCTTCCTCAAAGACCCTAGGGGCAGGGGGTACCGGAGAGGCTCAGGGTGTAGCGCCCACTCCCCTCCTCGTCAAACCCCGCCCGGGCCAGGCCGCGGTCCCGCACCACCAGGAGGGTGGCTGGGGAAACGAGGGCGCAGTTCATCACGGGATCCAGGGTCCTCGGATAGAGGTCTTCAGGGCTGTTGTAAAGGAGGGCCACCAGGTCCAGGGGGCCTGCGTAGCTAAGGCGCAGGTAGCCCGTGGCCGAGGACACGTTGTACCGGTCAAACTCCCCGATGAACTCAATGGCCCCCACCTTGGTGCCGGAGGAGAAGGCCTCGCCCTGGCCCGCAGGGTTGGGGGTAAAGGCCGTGGCGGAAAGGCCCACCCGGTCCTGGCTCAGGACGTAGTTCTCCACCCGCAGGTAGTAGGTCCGGCCCGCCTGGCCCCGGAAGTTGAGGCGCACCCCGGGGTCCACGGTAAGCCCTTGAGGCCTTAGGGCCAGGGGGGCCACCTCGGGATAGGCCCCGAACCAGTTCCGGGCCACGCTCACCGCCTGGACCACGCCCCTCTCGTCCGAGAGGACGAGGCGGAGCCGGGCGCTAAGCTCCAGCTCCGCCGAAACCGCCGCCACCTGGAAGGCCCCGTCCTGGGCCACGGGGATGCGGTAGACCGCCACCCCAGGCCGGAGCCTTCCCCCGGCCTCCTCCTGGGCCGGGGGCAGGGTGGCCACCCGGCTTTCCCCCACGGGGAGTTCCCCGCTCACCGGGGGGCTAAGCTCCAGGTTGCAGGCCGAAAGGAACAGGGCCAAGAGGCCCACCCCCCATACCCTCCGCCGCATCGGAACCTCCTCGCCCTCAGGATACCGCGAAGAGGGGCTAAGGGGTTGAGCCTCCCTTTAGCTATTCCATGACGCCCAAGTAGGCGTAAGGGTCAGGCCCCCCGGGGAGGATCTCCACCGCCAGGCCGGGGAACTTCTCCGCCACCGCCTCCGCCTTGGCCTTCTCGGTGTTGGGCCCCAGGAAGAGGGTGAGCACCTCCTTGCCCTCTTGGGCCAAGCGGATGAGGCCCTCCAGGGCCTCCTCCGGCGTCTCCCCCACCAGGACCAGCCTGCCGTCCAGAAGGCCGATGGGCTTGTCCCTGAGCACCTTGAGGCCGTCCACCTCGGCGTCCCGGCTGGCCCAGGTGACCTCGAGGGTCCTGGCCCCTGCCGCCGCCTCCTCCATCTCGGGAAGAAGCTCCTCCACCTCCGCCTCGGGGAAGTAGCGCACCGCCGCCGCCAAGCCCTGGCCCAGGGTGCGGGTCTTTAGGATGTGAACCTCCTTCCCCATCCCCCGGGCGAGCCGGGCCGCCTCTTCCGCGGCCAGAAAGACGTTGGGGTTGTTGGGCAGCAAGATCACCCTGGGGTTAGGAAGGCTCCGGATGGCGGAGAGGAGGTCCTCCACGCTGGGGTTTTGCGTCTGCCCCCCGGCCACCACCCGCGCCCCCAGGCTGCGGAAGGCCCGGGCCACCCCGTGCCCCAGGGCCACGGCCACCAGACCCGTGGGGGGTGGGGCCTCGGCCGAGGCCCCGGCCATGGCCAGGATCTCCGTGTGCTGCTCGGTCATGTCCTCCACCTTGGTCCGCACCATGCGGCCAAAGCGGGCCACGGTGGCGAGAAGGCCGTCGGGGTCATCGGTGTGGATGTGCCCCTTCACGTAGCCCTCGGCCCCCACCACCAGGAGGGAGTCCCCGAAGGGGGCCACGGCCTCGCGGATCTTCTCTAGGGGCACCTCCACCCCCTCCATGAGGAACTCCGTGCAGTAACCGAACTCCTCGGGGGCGAAGGCGGTCTGGGCGTAACGCTCCACCTTGGGGGGTTCGGGGAGGGGAAGCCTCAAGGCGTAGCCCCGCAGGCCCTCCAGGAAGCGCACGTACCCCGCACCCCCCGCGTCCACCACCCCCGCCTGCTTCAGCACGGGGAGGAGCTCGGGGGTCGTGGCCAAGGCGGCCCGGGCGGCCTCCAGGGCGCTTTCCAGGACGGCCTCGAGGCCCTCCCCTTTGGCCCCCTCCGCCGCCGCCCTGGCCACGGTGAGGATGGTGCCCTCCACCGGCTTCATCACCGCCTTGTAGCCCGTCTCCGCCCCCAGGCGCAGGGCCTGGCGCAGGGTGGCGGCGTCCAGCACCTCCTTCCGGCGGATGGCCTCGGTGAAGCCCTTCAGGATCTGGGAGAGGATGACCCCGCTGTTGCCCCGGGCCCCCAGGAGGCTCCCGTAGGCGATGGCCCGGGCCACCTCGGGCATCCTGGAGGTGTCCACCAGGTCCAGCTCCCGCCGGGCGGACTGGAGGGTGAGGTGCATGTTGGTGCCGGTGTCTCCGTCGGGCACGGGGTAGACGTTGAGGGCGTTCAGCTCCTCCACGTAGACCCCAAACCAGTCCGTGGCGTAGCGGAAGGCCTCCGCCAGCTCCCCCGGGGCCCAGTTACCCACGCCCCACCCCCACCACGTGGACCCGCACCTGGGAGAGCCTCACCCCCGCCAGCTTCTCGGCGGCGAAGGCCACCCGTTCCGCCAGAGACTCCACCACCGTGGGGATGCGGGTGCCCACGGCCACCACCACGTAGAAGTCCGCGGTGTACTGGCCGGGGCTCGCCGGGTCCTGGCGCACCACCACCCCCTCGCTGGCCTCCTGCCGCCCCAGGATGCGCACCACCTGCTCCTTAAGCCCCGCCGGGGCCATGCCCACCACCCCCGGCACCTCGTGGGCGGCCAGGGCCAGGAGGGAGGCCAGGGCGGCTTCCGTGAGGGTCACGCGGCCCTGCATCCTACCTCCCGAGCGCCTCCTCCGGAGGCGTGTAGGCCAGGCCGAAGGCCTCGGCCACCCCAGGGTGGGTGAGGAGGCCCTTGTGGGTGTTCAGCCCCTTGCGAAGGGCCCCGTCCTCCCAGAGGGCCTCGAGGCCCTTCTCCGCCAGCTTCAGCACGTAGGGCAGGGTCTGGTTGGTGAGGGCGAAGGTGCTGGTCCTGGGCACCGCCCCCGGCATGTTGGCCACCCCGTAGTGCACCACCCCGTCCACCACGTAGGTGGGCTCCGCGTGGGTGGTGGGGCGGATGGTTTCCACGCACCCCCCCTGGTCCACGGCCACGTCCACGATGACCGAACCCTCCTTCATCAGGGGGAGCATGTCCCGGGTGACGAGCTTCGGGGCCTTGGCCCCCGGGACGAGCACCGCCCCGATGAGGAGGTCGGCGTGCTGGATGCTCTTCTTGATGTTGGCCTCGGTGGCGGTGAGGGTGACCACCCGTCCCCCGAAGACGTCGTCCAGGTACTGGAGCCGTTTGTGGTTGACGTCCAGGATGGTCACCTGGGCCCCCATGCCCAGGGCGATCTTGGCGGCGTTGGTGCCCACGGTGCCACCCCCCAGGACCACCACGCTGGCGGGGGCCACCCCGGGCACCCCCCCAAGGAGGACCCCCCGCCCCCCCTTGGGCTTCTCCAGGAACTGGGCCCCCACCTGGGGGGCCATGCGCCCCGCCACCTCGCTCATGGGCACCAAGAGGGGCAAGGTGCCATCGGGGAGCTGGACGGTCTCGTAGGCGATCCCCGTGACCCCGCTACGCAGCATGGCCTCGGTGAGGTGGCGGTCCGCGGCCAGGTGCAGGTAGGTGAAGAGGACGAGGCCCTCCCGCAGGAAGGGGTACTCCTCGGGCAGGGGCTCCTTCACCTTCACCACCATCTCCGCCCCCCAGGCCTCCTCCCGGCCCACCAGGTGGGCCCCCGCCCGCTCGTACTCGGCATCGGATAGGCCCGAGCCCACCCCCGCCCCCCGCTCCACCAGCACGGTATGGCCGCGCCTCACCAGGCTCTCCACCCCGCCCGGGGTCAGGGCCACGCGGTTCTCCAGGGTCTTGATCTCCTTGGGCACGCCGATCACCATAGCTACGCCTCCTTTACGAAAACCCGCCGGATCTTGAGCTTGAAGCCGTCGCCCTCCGCGATGGCCAGAAGCCGCCTGCGGGAGTCTACCAGGGTCACGTACCCCAAGGCGGGGATGGGCAAGGGTACCCCCTCCAGGACACGCCTGGCCTCGGTGTGGGAGAGCTCCACCACGGGGTAGGGCAGGGCGTCCACCTCGGGGATGGCCTTGTCCGGGGAGAGCTCGGAAAGCCTCACCGCCCGCTCCAGCCCGATCTTGCCGATGCGGGTGCGCACCAGCCCTGAGAGGAAGGCCTTGGTCTTAAGCCTCTCCCCGAGGTCGCGGGCAAAGGCCCGCACGTAGGTGCCCGGGCCCACCACCAGGCGGATCACCGCGGTGGGGTAGGGACCCAAGGGCTTGGGAAGCTCCACCTTCCTTCCCCCCTTCTCCGCAAGCCGCCAGCCCTTGGCGGAAGGGGCGATGGGATGGGGCGTGGGCGAGGGGTCAAGGGCCAGGAGCTCCACCTCCAGGTACTTCACCGGCCTAGGGCCCAGCTCCAGGGGCTGCCCTTCCCGGGCGGCCTCGTAGGCCCGCTTTCCCCCCACCTTGATGGCGGAGTAGAGGGGGGGCACCTGCGCCTTTAGCTCCAGGAAGGAGGGAAGGAGGTTCTCCAGGTCCTTGCGGTCAAAGCGCACGGGGGCTTCCTCGCTGATGGGCCCCTCCGCGTCCAGGGTGGGGGTGGTGGCCCCGAAGGAAACCCAGGCCAGGTACTCCTTGTCCTCCCCGGAGAGGAAGGGGACGAGCTTGGTGGTCTCCTGGGAAACCAGGAGGAGGAGCCCCGTGGCCAAGGGATCCAGGGTGCCGGTGTGCCCCACCCGGCGGGTAGCAAGGCGCTTCCTGGCCTCCTCCACCACATCGTGGGAGGTGAGGTGGAGGGGCTTGTCCACCGCGTAGAGGGCCATGCCTAGGGGATTGTATCACCGGAGAAGGGGCGGAAGAATGGAGGCATGGACCTGGAGGGCCGCTACCCCGCCCTGCGGTTTGCCTGGCCTAGGCCCGGGGTGCTGGAGATCACCTTTTCCGGGGAGAAGCTGAACGCCCTCCCCCCGGGGGCCCACCGGGACCTGTCCCGGATCTGGCGGGACCTCGAGGGCCTGGAGGAGGTCCGCTCCGTCCTCCTTAAGGGGGAGGGCGGGGTCTTCTCCGCGGGGGGTTCCTTCGCCCTCATTGAGGAGATGCGGGCCTCCCACGAGGCCCTGATGCGGGTCTTCTGGGAGGCCAGGGACCTCGTCCTGGGGCCCCTCAACTTCCCGAGGCCCGTGGTGGCGGCGGTGGAGGGGGTGGCGGTGGGGGCGGGGCTCGCCCTGGCCCTGGCCTCGGACGTGGTGGTGGCGGGGAGGAAGGCGAGGCTCCTGGACGGCCACCTGCGCCTGGGGGTGGCGGCGGGGGACCACGCCGTCCTCCTCTGGCCCCTCCTGGTGGGCATGGCCAAGGCCAAGTACCACCTCCTCCTGAACGAGCCCCTCACGGGGGAGGAGGCGGAGCGGCTTGGCCTCATCGCCCTGGCGGTGGAGGACGAAAGGGTCTACGAGAGGGCCCTCGAGGTGGCGGAGAGGCTCGCCCAAGGCCCCAAGGAGGCCCTAAGCCTCACCAAGCACGCCCTCAACAACTGGCTTAGGACCTTCCTCCCCCACTTTGAGGTCTCCCTGGCCCTGGAGTTCCTGGGGTTCTCAGGAAACGAGGTGGAGGCGGGCCTGAGGGCCCTGAGGGAAAAGCGCCCGCCCCACTTCCCATGATGCGCCTGCAAGCCTTCTTGGCCCGGGCCGGGGTGGCAAGCCGCCGGAATGCGGAGGACCTCATCCGCCAGGGCCGGGTGCGGGTGAACGGGGTGGTGGCGAGCCTCGGCCAGAAGGTGGGGCTCGAGGACCTGGTGGAGGTGGACGGGAAGCGGGTGGAGCCCCCCAAGGCGCGCCTGGTCCTGGCCCTCCACAAGCCCAAGGGCTACACCACCACCCGCCGCGACCCCCATGCCCGGCACACGGTTTACGAACTCCTCCCCGATATCCCCGGCCTGCACCCCGTGGGCCGCCTGGACCGGGACTCGGAGGGGCTCCTTCTCTTCAGCAACGACGGCGACCTCACCTTTCGCCTCACCCACCCCCGCTTCGGGGTGCGGAAGGTCTACCGGGTGTGGACGGAACGGGGCACCCTGCCCGAAGGGGTCTGCCAGAGGCTCCTAAAGGGCATACTCCTGGAAGACGGCCCCGCCCAGGCCCTCGCCTGCCGCCCCGCGCCCGGGGGGGCCTTCCTCACCCTGGCAGAGGGCAGGAAGCGGGAGGTGCGGCGGATGCTTAGGGCGGTGGGCTACCCGGTGCGGCGCCTCCTCAGGGTACAGATCGGGCCCATCCGCCTGGGGGATCTTCCCCCCGGCCGGTGGCGCCTCCTCTCGGAGGAAGAGGTGGCGGCCCTGCTCCGGGAAAGCCCGGTAGAATGAAGGGCATGTTTACCGCGGGGAACGGACCCGTGCAGCTAAGCGCGGAAGCCATCGCCAAGCGAGTTCAGGAGCTGGGGGAGGCCATCGCCCGGGACTACCAGGGAAAGAACCCCCACCTCATCTGCGTCTTAAACGGCGCCTTCATCTTCATGGCCGACCTGGTGCGGGCCATCCCCTTGCCCCTCACCCTGGACTTCATCTCCATCAGCTCCTACGGAAACGCCTACAAGACGAGCGGCGAGGTGGAGCTCATCAAGGACCTGCGCCTGCCCATCCACGGCCGGGACGTGATCGTGGTGGAGGACATCGTGGACACGGGGCTCACCCTCTCCTACCTCCTGGACTACCTGGAGGCCAGAAAACCCGCCTCCATCCGGGTGGCCGCCCTCCTCTCCAAGCCCGCCCGCCGTCAGGTGGAGGTGCCCATCCACTACCTGGGCTTTGAGATTGAGGACGCCTACGTCTACGGCTACGGCCTGGACCGGGCCCAGTTTGACCGCAACCTGCCCTTCATCACCTCCATCCGCCCGGAGGAAGAATGAGGTACCTGGACCTCCTCACCGCCCTCTTCGCCACGGTGCTTCTGGTCTCCAACGTGGCCTCCACCAAGCTGGTGGTGCTGGGGCCCTTTACCTTTGACGGGGGCACCCTCCTCTTCCCCTTGGCCTACATCTTCGGGGACGTGCTCACCGAGGTCTACGGCTACAAAAGGAGCCGCCGGGTCATCTGGACGGGCTTCTTCGCCCTCCTCCTCGCCACCCTCACCTTCCAAATGGTGGCGGCCCTCCCCACCCCGCCCGACGGGGAAAGCCGGCGCTTCGGTGAGGCCTTCGGCCTCCTCCTCGGCCTCACCCCCAGGATCGTCTTGGGAAGCCTCCTGGCCTACTTCCTGGGGGAGTTCGCCAACGCCTACGTGCTGGCCAAGCTCAAGGTGAGGACGGAGGGGCGCTTCTTCTGGCTCAGGGCCATGGCCTCCACCCTGGTGGGCCAGGGGCTGGACACCGGGGTCTTCCTCCTGGTGGCCTTCTACGGGGTCTTCCCCAACGAGGTGCTCCTCGCCGTCTTTCTCTCCAACTACGCCTTCAAGGTGGGCGTGGAGGCCCTCATGCTCCCCGCCACCTACGGGGTGGTGGGCTTCTTGAAGCGGGCCGAGGGCCTGGACGTCTACGACCGGGACACGGACTTCAACCCCTTCCGCCTGGCCTGAGCCCCGGCTCTCACCTCCCCCCGATACCGGACCCCTCTTCCCCAAAGGGGGGTTTCCCGGCCCTGGCCCCGGCTGGCGTAGACTTAGAGGGTATGCCGGGCATCGCCATCATCGGGGCGCAGTGGGGGGACGAGGGCAAGGGTAAGGTGGTGGATGTCCTGGCCCGGGAGGCCGACTACGTGATCCGCTACCAGGGGGGGGCCAATGCCGGGCACACGGTGGTGGCCGAGGGCAGGGTTTTCAAGCTCAACCTCCTGCCCTCGGGGGTCATCCACCCCCATGCGGTGAACGTTCTGGCCGACGGCATGGTCATAGACCCCTTCCGCTTCCAGGAGGAGCTTGCCCACCTCCGCCAGGAGGGCTTTGACCCCAAAGTCCTGGTCTCGGAGCGGGCCCACCTGGTCCTTCCCCACCACAAGCACGTGGAAAGCCGCCACAACTTCGTGGGCACCACGGGCCGGGGCATCGGCCCCGCCTACTCCGACCGGGCACGGCGGGTGGGGATCCGGGCCGGGGACCTTTTGGACGAGGCCACCTTGAGGGAGAGGGTGCGCCGCCTCCTCACCGAGAAGCCCAACTCCACCCGGGAGGCGGGCTGGGACACGGAGGAAAAGGCCCTCGCCGACCTCCACCGCATGCGGGAGATCCTAAGCCCCTACATCGCCGACACGGGGGCCATCCTCCGCGAGGCCTGGCGCAAGGGGAAGCGCCTCCTCTTCGAGGGGGCCCAGGCCACCCTCCTGGACCTGAACTACGGCACCTACCCCTTCGTGACCAGCTCCCATCCCACCGTGGGCGGGATCCTGGTGGGGACGGGCCTTTCCCACAAGGCCATCAACAAGGTCTACGGCGTGGCCAAGGCCTACGCCACCAGGGTGGGGGAAGGCCCCTTCCCCACGGAGATCCAAGGGGAGCTGGCCCGCCACCTCCGGGAAAAGGGCGGGGAGTACGGTACCACCACGGGCAGGCCCCGCAGGGTGGGCTGGCTGGACCTGGTGGCCCTCCGGTACGCCTGCGAGGTGAACGGGTTTGACGGCCTCGTCCTCACCAAGCTGGACGTGCTCTCCGGGCTGGAGAAGGTGAAGGTGGCCGTGGAGTACCTGGACGGAAGCCGCCCGGGGGAGGCGGACCCGAGGGCGGTGCGCTACGTGGAGCTTCCGGGCTGGGGCGACCTCTCCCACGTGAAGCGCCGGGAGGACCTCCCCCAAAGCCTCCTCCGCTACCTGGAGCTCGTAGAGGAACACACCGGAATCCCCGTGGTCCTCTTTTCCACCAGCCCCAGGCGGGAGGACACCTTCGGGGCGGTGAGCTGGGTGTAAGCGCCCAAGGCGCGCCCGCGTATACTGAAGCCATGCCCCGAAGCGCCCCCCTGCGCCGGGCCACCTTTGAGGAGTTCCTGGCCTTGGAGGCCGCCTCCTCCGAACGCCACGAGTTCGTGGAGGGGCTGATCTTCGCCATGGCCGGGGGAACGGATGTTCACAACCGCCTGGTGGCCCGCCTTCTCCTAAAGCTTCTCCCCAAAGCCGAGGCCAAGGGGTGCGAGGCCTTCGCCGAAGGCATGCTCCTCAAGGTGGGGGAAGCCGCCTACTACCCGGACCTCTTCGTCACCTGCGAGGAATCCCTAAACGGAGCCCCCTACAAGGAGACCGCGTGCCTGGTGGTGGAGGTCCTTTCCCCGGGCACGGAGGCCATAGACCGCGGGGAGAAGCTCCTCCGCTACCGGGAGCTTCCCGGCCTTCAGGCCTACGCCCTCGTGGCCCAGGAGGCCAGGCGGGTGGAGATCTACCGCCGCCTGCCCGATGGCAGCTGGCGCTACGAGGTGGTGGAGGAGGGTCAGGTGGAGCTTCCCTGCGTGGGAGCGGTCCTGGACCTGGAGGAGCTCTACCGTGGGCTCCCCCTGGGGCCTAGGCCCTGAGGAAGGCCACGTAGCGCTCCAGAAGCAGGTAGGCCTCCCCCGAGGCCAAGACCTCCCGGGCCAGGGCCACGCCCTCGGCGAGGGCCAACACCTTCCCCGCCGCGTAGAACCCGGCCCCTGCCGCCAGGGCCACGGCATCCGCCAGGGGCCCCTTTTCCTCCCCCTTGAGGAGGCGGCGGGCCAGCTCGGCGTTCTCCTGGGGGCTACCCCCTCTGAGGACCGAGAGGGGGGCCCTCTTCAGGCCCACCGCCTCCGGGGTGAGGGTATAGGGGCCCTTCCCCACCTCCACCACCTGGTTCTCCCCCAGGACGAGCTCGTCCGCCCCCTCCCCGTGGACCACGAGGCCCCTGGCCCCAAGCCGCTCCAGGGCCTCGGCCATGGGGGCGAGCCACGCGGGGCTAAAGACTCCGAGCACGTACCGGTCCGCCCCGGCGGGGTTGGTGAGGGGCCCCAGGAGGTTGAAGACCGTGCGGATGCCAAGCTCCGCCCTTACGGGGGCCACGTGGCGCATGGCGGGGTGGAAGACCCGGGCGAAGAGGAAGCCAAAGCCGAGGGTTTCTATGGCCTCCCCCACCCGTTCGGGGGGGGCTTCCAGGTCCACCCCCAGGGCCTCGAGGAGGTCTGCGCTCCCCGCGCGGGAGCTCGCCGCCCGGTTTCCGTGCTTAGCCACCGCCACCCCCCCCGCCGCCGCCACCAAGGCCCCCAGGGTGGAGAGGTTCAAAAGCCCCTGGTGGTCCCCCCCCGTGCCCACCAGGTCCAAGAGGGGGCGCCGCTTCACGGGAAGGGGCCTCGCCGCCTCCCGCATGGCCCTGGCCATGGCGGCGATCTCGTGGGGCCTCTCTCCCCGCAGGCTCAAGGCGGTGAGGAGCCCCGCGGTCCGCACCGGGGACACCTCTCCCCCCATCAGGGCCCGCATGACCCCGTGGGCCTCCTCCTCGGTCAAAACCTCGCCCAAAAGCACCTTCTTCACCGCGTCCATGGGTCCTCCAAGAAGTTCTTGAGGATGAGTTTACCCGCCTCCGTGAGGTAGCTTTCCGGATGGAACTGGACCCCGTGGGTGGGATACTCCCGGTGGCGAAAGCCCATCACTGTGCGGCCCCCCGCCTCCTCCACCCAGGCGTTCACCTCGAGGTCCTCAGGCACCTCCTCCACCACCAGGGAGTGGTAGCGGGTGGCGGGGAAGGGGTTGGGCACCCCGCGAAAGACCCCCGTGCCGTCGTGGTGGATCTCGCTCACCTTGCCGTGCATGAGCACGGGCGCCGGCACCACCTTTCCCCCGAAGGCCGCCCCGATGGCCTGGTGGCCTAAGCAGACCCCCAGGATGGGGTAGCGGGGAGCATAGCGGGCGATGAGGGGCACGGAAAGCCCCGCCTCAAAGGGGGTGCAGGGCCCGGGGCTCACCAGGATCCGCTCCGGGTCCAAGGCCTCCACCTCCTCCAGCCGGAACTGGTCGTTCCGCCACACGATGGGGCTCGCCCCCAGCTCCCCCAGGTACTGCACCAGGTTGTAGGTGAAGCTGTCGTAGTTGTCCACCACCAAGACCCTCATAGCCCCTCCTCCGCCATCTCCACCGCCTTCAGGAGCGCCTGGGCCTTGTTCAGGCACTCCTGGTACTCCCGCTCGGGCACCGAGTCCGCCACGATGCCGGCCCCCGCCTGCACGTGCATCTGGCCGTGGGCGATGACGAAGGTGCGCAAGGTGAGGGCCACGTCCATGGCCCCGTCGTAGGCCAGGTAGCCGAAGCTCCCCCCGTAGGGGCCCCGGCGGTGGGGCTCCAGCTCCTCAATGATCTCCATGGCCCTGATCTTCGGGGCCCCGGAGACCGTGCCCATGGGGAGCACGCTGGCCAAGGCGTCCAAGGGCGTCTTGCCCTCGGCCAAAACCCCCTCCACCGTGGAGACCAGGTGCATCACGTGGGAGTAGTACTCCACGTGCATGGGCTCCAGGACCCGCACCGTGCCAAAGGCGGCCACCCGGCCGATGTCGTTGCGGGAGAGGTCCAGGAGCATCACGTGCTCCGCCCGCTCCTTCTCGTCCTTAAGTAGCTCCTCCGCAAGCCTCCGGTCCTCCTCCTCGGTTTTGCCCCTTGGCCTGGTGCCCGCGATGGGGCGGGTGACCACCCTCTTCCCGTCCGAGCGCAGGAGGCTTTCCGGGCTCGCCGAGACCAGGACCACCTCCCCCAGGTCCAGGTACCCCATGTAGGGGCTCGGGTTCACGCTCCTGAGGGCGCGGTAGAGGGCAAAGGGGTGGACGGTGAGGGGGGAGGAAAGCCGCAAGGAGAGGACCACCTGGAAGATGTCCCCGGCCCGGATGTAGTCCAGGGCCTTCTCCACCGCCTTCAGGTACGCCTCCCGGGGCATGTCCTGCTGGAAGCGGGCCCTGCCCCCCGCCCGTCCCCCCGGCACCCCGGGCAGGGGGCCCTTGAGCCTCCTCTCCGCCCAGGCCAGCCGGGCCTCGGCCTCCTCCGGGTCGGTGCCCGGGGCCACCAGGTGGAGGAGGCTCTGGAGGTGGTCAAAGACAAGGACCACCTCGGGCTCCACGAAGAGGAGGTCGGGGAGGCCCAGGTCGTCGGGCTTGAGGGCGGGCAGGCGCTCGTAGTAGCGGATGAGGTCGTAGGCGGCGTAGCCCACCACCCCCCCGAAGAAGGGGGGCAGGTCGGGGTGGCGCTCCAGGGGGGCAGAGACCTCTTCGTAGAGGGTGCGCAAGGGGTCACGGGTTTCCACCCGCCTCCCGTTCACGGTGAAAACCCCGTCCTTCAGGCGGAAGGTGCGCCTCCCCCCCACCCCCACGATGGAGAAGCGGCTCTGCCTGCCCCGCTCCACCGACTCCAGGAGGAAGCTCACGGGGGCCTTCTCCGAAAGCTTCAGGTAGGCGGTCACCGGGGTTTCCAGGTCCGCCAGCAGGGTCCTGCGAAAAGGCCTTATGGTCGCCATGCCACCCCCTAAAGAAACCCCCCGGGTGTACCCCGGGGGAAAGGCCGCCTCCCTCCCGGGGCCTAGCCGGGCCACCAGGGGCGGGAGGTCGGGCTCATGTTCACCAGGATAGCCCAAAGGACCCCGGGGGTCCAGGGGGCTCAGAAGCGCTCGGCCACCGTCTTCATCTGCAGGAAGTGCAGGAGGTAGTCGGGGCCCCCCGCCTTGGTGTCCGTGCCCGAGAGGTTGAAGCCGCCGAAGGGCTGCACCCCCACCAGGGCCCCGGTGATCTTGCGGTTGAAGTAGAGGTTCCCCACGTGGAACTCCCGCCTGGCCCACTCCAGGTGCTCCCGCTTCCTGGAGTAGACCCCTCCGGTGAGGCCGTAAACGGTGCCGTTCGCCACCTCCAGGGCCTCGGCGAAATCCCCCACCCGGATCACGGAAAGCACGGGGCCGAAGATCTCCTCCTGGGCGATCCTGGCCGT
This sequence comes from Thermus sp. FJN-A, assembly GCF_054655095.1. Lineage (NCBI taxonomy): Bacteria > Thermotogati > Deinococcota > Deinococci > Thermales > Thermaceae > Thermus > Thermus sp. FJN-A. Next base: position 42,427 of record NZ_BAAHSC010000192.1, on the reverse strand, counting down.
GGGGGCCACCTCGGTGAAGATGGTGGGGGCGATGAAATACCCCTCGCCCTCCAGGCGCTTTCCGCCCAGGACCAGCTGGCCCTCCCCCTTGCCCACCTCAATGTAGGAGAGCACCTTCTCCTCCTGGGCCTTGGAGGCCACCGGGCCCAGGTCGGGGTTCTCCTCCGCGGGGCCCACCACCAGGCGCTCGGAGCGGGCCAGCACCCGCTCCATGAGGGGGGCAAAGGCCTTTTCCGTGACGATGAGGCGGCTTGCCGCCGAGCACTTCTGCCCCTGGAAGCCGTAGGCGGAGATGAGGATGCCCTCGGTGGCGGCGTCCAGGTCGGCGGTCTCGTCCACGATGATGGCGTCCTTCCCCCCAAGCTCCAAGAAGACCCGCTTGAGCCACCTCTGGCCCGGGGCCAGCTTGGCCGCGGCCTCCTGGATGTAAAGGCCCACCTCGAGGCTCCCCGTGAAGTTGATGAAGCGGGTCCTGGGGTGCTCCACCAGGAAGGCCCCCACCTCCCGCCCAGACCCGGGGAGGAGGTTCACCACCCCGGGGGGGAAGCCCGCCTCGTGGAAGATCTCAAAGACCTTGGCGGCGATGACCACCGTGTCCTCCGCGGGCTTGGCCACCACGGTGTTGCCCACCACCACCGGACCTGCCATCATCCCGGTGAAGATGGCGATGGGGAAGTTCCAGGGGGCGATGACCACCCCGGCCCCCAAGGGGATGTAGAAGCTCTCGTTGTCCTCCCCCGGGAAGGGCACCACCTCCACCGAGGGGTACTTGTACTTGAGGGCCTGGCGGGCGTAGTACTCCAGGAAGTCAATGGCCTCGGCCACCTCGGCGCTGGCCTCCACCCAGTTTTTGCCGATCTCGTAGACCAGGGTGGCCTCCAGCTCCCGGCGGCGCCGCTTCATGAGGGCGGCGGCCTTCAGCAGGAGGCGGGACCGGTCCTCCTGGGGCCAGTCCTTCCAGGTCTTGAAGGCCCTCCAGGCGGCCTCGAGGGCGGCCTCCGCCTCCGCCTTTCCCGCCTTGGCCACGGTGCCCACCACCTCCCGGGGGGCCGAGGGGTTCAGGGAGACGATCCGCTCCTTGGTGTCCATCCAGGCCCCATCCAGGTATAGGGGGTAGTGGCGGCCAAACTCGGCGCGCACCCTCCTAAGCGCCTCCTTCATCTCCCGCCGGGCCCCTTCCGTCTGGAAGGTCTCCACGGGCTGGTTGCGGAAAGGTTCTACCGTCATGGCTTCCTCCTTTTGCTAGCCCCTAAGAAGGCTCTGCAGCACCAGGAGAAGGTTCTCCGGCCTCTCGGCGATGCGCCGGGTCAGGTAGGGATACCAGTGGGTGCCGTAGGGCACGTAGGCCCGCACGGTGTACCCCTCCTGGGCAAGCCGGCCCTGCGCCTCGGACCGCACCCCGTAGAGGAGCTGGAACTCAAACCCCTCCTTGGGGAGGCCCATGGCCTCCGTGTAGCGCTTCACCTCGGCGATGAGGCGGGGGTCGTGGGTGGCGAAGGCCACATAAAGCCCTTCCCTCAGGGCGAGCTTCCCCAGGTGCAAGAACTCCGCGTCAATGAGGCGCTTGTCCTGGAAGGCCACCTCCTTGGGCTCCCGGTAAGCCCCCTTGACGAGCCGGAGGTTGGGCCTGTAGGGGAGGAGGTCCCAGAAATCCCGCTCCGTGCGGTAGAGGTAACTCTGGAGAACGATCCCCACCCCGGCAAACCCCTCTTCCCGCAGGGCCTTGTAGATGCGCAAGGTGGCCTCCACGCGGGGAGAGTCCTCCATGTCTATGCGGACGAAGACCCCGCGGGGCTCCGCCTCCTTTAGGATCTCCCGCATCAGGGAGAGGGCCAGGGCCTCCGAGAGGTCCAGGCCCAGCTGGGTGAGCTTCAGGGAGACGTACTTGGGCCAGGGCTTCCCGGCCAAGGCCCGGACGAGCTCCAGGATGCCCCCTTGAAAGGCCCGGGCCTCCTCCTCGCTACGCACCATCTCCCCCAGGAGGTCCAGGATGGCATGCACCCCCTGGGCCTCGAGGCGCTCCGCCGCCTGGAGGGCCTCCTCCAGGGTCTCCCCCGCCACGTAGCGGCGGACCAAGCCCTTGGCCCTCCCCTTGATGAGGGCCTCCACCCGCGGGTTTCCCGCCACGGAAAGCACCACCTGCCGATACGCCAGGTCCAGGTTCATAGCCCTCCTTTCCCGAGCCTCCCCACCACCAGGTCGCGGAACCGGTACACGTGGGCCTCCACCGCCCGCCTGGCCCCCTCGGGGTCCCGGGCCTTCAGGGCCTCGAGGATGGCCCGGTGCTCCCGCCGCGTGGCCTCGTCCTGGGAAAGGGTGGGGAGAGCGCTCCGGGCCAGGGCCAGGGTGGAGAGGAGGTCCTCGTAGAGGCCTAGAAGGGTCTTGTTGCCGGAAAGGCGCACAAGGGCGCGGTGGAACTCCAGGTCGCGGCGCATCTGCTCGGGGTAGTCCTCCCGGGGGGCCTCGTCTATGGCCCGCAGGTACCTTTCCAGCTCGGTGAGCTCCCAAGGGGTGGCCCTTAAGGCCGCCTCCCGCGCCGCCTCCCCTTCCAAGAGGGCCCGCACCCCATAAACCTCCTCCACCTCCTCCGGGGTGAAGACCCTGACCCTGGCCCCCCTGCCGGGGACGAGCTCTATAAGCCCCTCCTCCGCCAGGCGCATGAGGGCCTCCCGCACCGGGGTGCGGGAGACGCCGAGCTCCTGCGCCAGGAGGGGCTCGGAAAGCCTTTCCCCAGGGGCGAAGCGCCCGGAGAGGAGGAGGTCCTTCAGGTGGCGGTAAACCGCCTCGCGCACCTGGTTGGGTCGGCGAAAGCCCACAGCCTGCATCCTGTATACAGGATAAGCGGAGGAGGGCTCCCGGGCAACCCCTAAGCGCCCGACCCAGGGCTTCGCTGCAGGGGTGCTTAGGGTCTCCCCAAAAGCCGCTTCAGCCCTCCCCCGAGCCGCTTCCAAGCCCGTCCAAACCGCTCCTCGTAGCTCCGCGCCGCCGCCTCAGGACCCAGGTCCACCCCCAGCTCCTTGGCCAAGAAATAGCGGTGGTCCATGACCCAAAGGTAAAGGTCGGCTTCGCTGCGGCCCTTGAACTCCTGGAGAAGCCCCAGGTGGCGGATGGCCTCCACCGTGGGCCGGTAAAGGTTTTGGTGCCAGTCCACCACCGCCTCCTCCCAGGAGATCTCCCGGTCTTCCTCCAACCCCTTGAAGTAGCGACGGGTGGCGATGTGGTCCAGGAGGATGTCGTAGCGGCCCAAGGCGGTGAAGCGGATCTCCTCGGCCTGGGGAAGGAGTTCCTTAAGACGGGTCTTTTCCAGGAAGTTCGCGTACTCGGCCTTTAGAATCACGTCCTTCAGGGTGTCCCCCGGCTCCAGGGGGATCGGCACGTCCAAGGCGATCACGTGGGCATCTATGTACCTTTGCCCCGTGGCCTTGGCCAAGGCCACCCGGTGATGCCCGTCCTTCACGAAGTAGGCCTCCCCCACCTGGTAGACCTCAATGGGGGGAAGCTCCACCCCTTCAAGCTGCAAGGTCCTCAGGCGCTTCCAGCGCTCCAGGGTGTGGGGGGTTTTGGGGAGGAAGTGGCGGTCAAAGTCCTCGTAGCGGTCCACGGAGCCCACCACCTTGTCCACCTCGATGGTCTGGAGGCCCAGATGGTGCTCCCCTTTGGGCCTCAGGGCCAGGGCTTGGTGAAAGGGAAGGAGCGCATCGGGCTCCCCCTTCAGGCGCAAGAAGAGCTCCTGGAGCTTCACCCGGCGCTCCAGGTACACGGCCTCGGTTTCCGCCTGCAGGCGCTCTCGCATGGAAGCGCTCCCACCCCCTTTTCCCAGGGTACAACCCCCCTGTCAGAAAAGGATGAAAGCCCCGCGCCTGGACAAGGGCGGGGCTTAGGGGGTTAGATAGGGCCATGAGCGTGTCCCTGCGCACCCGCATCCAGAGCGAGCTAGAGCGGCTGAAAGGGGAGGGGCTCTACATTCGCCCCAAGGTCCTCGAGGCCCCCCAGGAACCCGTGACCCGGGTGGAGGGGCGTGAGGTGGTGAACCTGGCCTCCAACAACTACCTGGGCTTCGCCAACCACCCCTACCTCAAGGAGAAGGCCCGGCAGTACCTGGAAAGGTGGGGAGCGGGAAGCGGGGCCGTGCGCACCATCGCGGGCACCTTCACCTACCACCTGGAGCTGGAGGAGGCCTTGGCCCGCTTCAAGGGCACGGAAAGCGCCTTGGTCCTGCAGTCCGGCTTCACCGCCAACCAGGGGGTGCTGGGGGCCCTCCTCCAGGAGGGGGACCTGGTCTTCTCCGATGAGCTCAACCACGCCTCCATCATCGACGGCCTCCGCCTCACCAAGGCCACCCGGCTGGTCTTTCGCCACGCGGACGTGGCCCACCTGGAGGAGCTCCTCAAGGCCCACGACACCGACGGGCTCAAGCTCATCGTCACCGACGGGGTCTTCTCCATGGACGGGGACGTCGCCCCCCTGGACAAAATCGTCCCCCTGGCCAAGAAGTACGGGGCCCTGGTCTACGTGGACGACGCCCACGGCTCGGGGGTCCTAGGGGAGATGGGTAAGGGCACGGTCCACCACTTTGGCTTCCACCAGGACCCCGACGTCATCCAGGTGGCCACCCTCTCCAAGGCCTGGGCGGTGATCGGGGGGTACGCGGCGGGGGCCCGGGAGCTCAAGGACCTCCTCATCAACAAGGCAAGGCCCCTCCTCTTCTCCACGAGCCACCCGCCCGCGGTGGTGGGGGCGCTTCTGGGGGCCTTGGAGCTGATAGAGAAGGAGCCCGAGCGGGTGGAGAGGCTCTGGGCGAACACCCGCTACTTCAAGGAGGAGCTTGCCCGCCTGGGCTACGACACCTTGGGAAGCCAGACCCCCATCACCCCGGTCCTCTTCGGGGAGGCCCCCTTGGCCTTCCAGGCGAGCCAGATGCTCCTGGAAGAGGGGGTCTTCGCCGTGGGCATCGGCTTCCCCACCGTGCCCCGGGGCAAGGCGAGGATCCGCAACATCGTCACCGCGGCCCACACCCAAGAGATGCTGGATAGGGCCCTCGAGGCCTACGCGAAGGTGGGGCGGAAACTCGGTATAATCCGCTAAATGCTCTTCCCTCCCCCCCTACCTCCCACGCGGAGCCTCGGCCGGGTGGAAACCCCCCCTGAGGTGGTGCGCTTCATGGTGGGCCTGAGCGAGGCCCCCAAAGGGGGCAGGGTCTTAGAGCCCGCCTGCGCGGATGGGCCCTTCCTCCGGGCCTTCCGGGAGGCCCACGGAACGGATTACCGCTTCCTTGGGGTGGAAATCGACCCAAGGGCCCTGGACCTCCCCGCCTGGGCCCACGGGGTGGTGGCGGACTTCCTCCTCTGGGAACCCGGGGAAACCTTTGACCTCATCCTGGGCAACCCGCCCTACGGGGCCCTGGGGGCAGGGGCGCGGCTTCCCGCCTCCTTACGGGCGGCCTACCGCCAGCGCTTCACCACCTGGCGGGGGCGGTACAACCTCTACGGGGCCTTCCTGGAAAAGGGGGCGCGCCTCCTTCGCGAAGGAGGGGTGCTTTGCTACGTGGTCCCCGCGGGCTGGATGGTGCTGGAGGAGTTCACCCTCCTCCGCGCCTTTTTGGCCCGGGAGGGGGCCCTCGAGGTCTACTACCTGGGCCGGGCCTTCCCCGGCCTCAAGGTGCGGGCCACCGTCCTTCGCTTCCAGCGAGGGGGAAAGGGCCTGAAGCTTTATGACGCGGAGGGAAAGCCTCCGGAGCTCCTTTTGGAGGACCCCTTCTGGCGGGGGGAGATGGTGCGCTTTCCCCACCCGAAGGCCCTGGCCCTGGAGCGGGAAGGCGTTCCCTTAGGCCACCTCTTCCGCCTTCACTTCGCTGCGCGAAGCCCCGAGGTCCAGGCCCATCCCCTGACGCAAAAGGCGCCCGGCCCTGGCCTGGTTCCCGTCCTCACCGGGCGCAACCTCCTCCCGGGGCGCATTGACTACGAGACCCCCTACGCCCGCCTCTACTTTCCCAAGGCCGAAGCGCACCGCCTGAAGCCCTTCTACGCCTTCCCCCACCTGGTGGTGGGGCACACCCGCCACTACCGGGTGGTGGCGGCGTGGGACGAACGGGCCTACCCCTGGCGGGAGGAGTTTCACCTCCTTCCCAAGGATGGGGTGTGGGTGGACTGGGAGGGGGCGGTGGCCTACCTCAACGGCCCCCTGGCCCAGGCCTACTACCGGGGGCTTTACCGGGAGGTGGTTCCCCACCTCACCCGGGCCATGCTGGAGCGGTTTCCCCTGCCCAAAGACCTCCTCCTCACCGGCCCGTGAAGTAGACGCGAAGCACGAGCCCCACGGCGAAAAGAAGCCCCAGGGCCACGAAGACCTCCGGGCGCCTAGGGGGCTCCCGCAGGCTCCGGTAAAACCACCCCCCGGGCTCGAGGCCCCCCAGGTAGTGAAGCCCCGCCGCCAAGAGGAGGCCATAGACCAAGTGCAGGCCCTCCTTGGGCCTAAGGCCCAAAAGGAAGAGGCCAAAGCCCAAAACCACCTGGAGGATGGCCACCCAGGCCACCCCCCGGAGGGCGGCGTAGAAGCGGGGCGGCAAGGGGCGAAAGAACCCCCAAACCCCCACCAGGGCCAAGGCGGGCACCGCCAGGAGCAGGAAAAGCCCCAGGAAGGCGTGGAGATAAAGCAAAAGCGGCATAGGGGCATCTTAATGCCCCCGGAAGCCCGGGGAAAGGGGAGGTGTTACTCGGACTTGGTCCCGATAGAACGGGCAAGGAAAGGGGCATCTCACCCCTTCCTCACGGCAAAAATGCAAAGGGGCAACCTGTGCTATACTGAAGGGGTGAGCTACGACGCATCCGCCATTAAGGTGCTCAAGGGCCTGGAGGGCGTGCGCCACCGCCCGGCCATGTACATCGGCGGCACGGGGGTGGAAGGCTACCACCACCTCTTCAAGGAGATCCTGGACAACGCGGTGGACGAGGCCTTGGCGGGCTACGCCACCGAGATCGTCACCACCCTGAACCCGGACGGCTCCCTCACCGTGGAGGACAACGGCCGGGGCATCCCCGTGGACCTCATGCCCGAGGAGGGGAAGCCCGCGGTGGAGGTCATCTACACCACCCTGCACTCGGGGGGCAAGTTCGAGAGCGGGGCCTACAAGGTCTCCGGGGGGCTCCACGGGGTGGGGGCCAGCGTGGTGAACGCCCTTTCCGAGCGGACCCTGGTGGAGGTCTTCCGGGAGGGGAAGCACTACCGGATCGCCTTCAGCCGGGGGGAGGTGGTGGAACCCCTCCAGGTGGTGGGCCAAGCCCCCAAGGGAAAGCGGGGGACCCGGGTCACCTTCAAGCCCGACCCCCAGATCTTCGGAAGCCTGGCCTTTGACCCCAGCAAGCTGCGGGCCCGCCTGCGGGAGGTGAGCTACCTGGTGGCCGGGCTCAAGCTGGTCTTCAAGGACCTGCAGCACGGCAAGGAGGAGGTCTTCCTGGACAAGGGGGGCGTGGCCTCCTTCGCCAAGGCCCTGGCGGAAGGGGAGGAACTCCTCTACGAGAAGCCCTTCCTCCTCAAGGGCCAGGACGGGGACGTGGAGGTGGAGGTGGGCCTCATCCACACCAAGGGCTACACCGCGGAGATCCTCACCTACGCCAACATGATCCCCACCCGGGACGGGGGCACCCACCTCACCGCCTTCAAGGGGGCTTACAGCCGGGCCCTGAACCAGTACGCCAAGAAGGCGGGGCTCAACAAGGAAAAAGGCCCCCAGCCCACGGGGGATGACCTGTTGGAGGGGCTTTACGCGGTGGTCTCGGTGAAGCTCCCCCAGCCCCAGTTTGAGGGGCAGACCAAGGGGAAGCTCTTAAACCCCGAGGCGGGGAGCGCCGTGGCCCAGGTGGTCTACGAGAAGTTCCTGGAGATCCTGGAGGAAAACCCCCGCATCGCCAAGACCGTGTACGAGAAGGCCCTGCGGGCGGCCCAGGCCCGGGAGGCGGCGAGGAAGGCGAGGGAGCTCGTCCGCAGGCAGAACCCCCTGGAGTCCGACGACCTTCCCGGGAAGCTCGCCGACTGCCAGACGGAAAACCCGGAGGAGGCGGAGCTTTTCATCGTGGAGGGGGACTCGGCGGGCGGGAGCGCCAAGCAGGGCCGGGACCGCCGCTTCCAGGCCATCCTGCCCCTCCGGGGCAAGATCCTCAACGTGGAGAAGGCGGGGCTTTCCAAGGCGCTCAAGAACGCCGAGGTGCGGGCCATGGTGGCCGCCATCGGGGCGGGGATCGGGGGCACGGGGGACGAGGCCCACTTTGACCTGGAAGGGCTCCGCTACCACAAGATCATCATCATGACCGACGCCGACGTGGACGGGAGCCACATCCGCACCCTCCTCCTCACCTTCTTCTACCGCTACATGCGCCCCCTCCTCGAGGGGGGCTACGTGTACATCGCCCAGCCCCCCCTCTACCGCCTGCAGGTGGGGAAGAAGGTGGAGTACCTCTACTCCGAGGAGGAGCTTCAGGCCCGCCTAAAGGATCTGGAGGGGAAAAACTACGAGGTGCAGCGCTTCAAGGGCCTGGGGGAGATGAACCCCGAGCAGCTTTGGGAGACCACCATGAACCCGGCGAAGCGGGTGCTGAAGAAGGTGGAGCTCCAGGACGCCCTCGAGGCCAGCGAGCTCTTCGAGAAGCTCATGGGCCAGGACGTGGCCCCGAGGCGGGAGTTCATTGAGGAACACGCCCGCTATGCGGAGCTGGACATCTGAAGGCCACCCCGCGCAGGCCCCTGCCCGCACGGGGGCCCCGGTGGGGATTGAGGAAGCCGAGCATAGCGTCCGCCGGACCGCCTGAGGGCCCATGAGGGACTGGATGGACCAAGGGGTGGCCCTCCTCCTCAAGGAGGGCCGCCTCCTCCTCAAGGCCCCCCCAGGGGCGGGCAAGAGCACCCTCTTTCCCCTCAAGCTCCTGGAGGTCCTCCCGGGAAAGGTGCTCCTCTTTGAGCCGAGGCGGGTGGCGGCCCGGGCGGTGGCGGCGCGGCTGGCGGAGAACCTGGGGGAGCCCTTGGGCAAGACCGTGGGCTACCGGGTGCGCCTGGAGGGCCAGGAAAGCGGGGAAACCCGCCTGTTGGTCATGACGGAGGGCCTCCTCACCCGGCTCCTCCTGGAAGACCCGGGCCTGGCCGGGGTCTCCGCCGTCCTCCTGGACGAGGCCCACGAGCGCCATCTGGAAGGCGACCTGGCCTTGGCCCTCCTCCTCCGGGTGCAGGAGACCCTCCGGCCCGACCTGAGGATCGCCCTCCTCACCGCCACCCCGGACGAGGAGCTGAAACGGGTCCTGCAGGGGGCGGTCTTGGAGGTGGAAGGGGAAAGCCACCCGGTGGAGGTCTTCCACCTGGAAAGGCCCCCCGAGGGCCCCCTCGAGGCCCTGGCCGCACGCTACGCCAGGAGGGCCTTCCTGGAGGGGGAGGGGGACGTCTTGGTCTTCCTGCCGGGGAAGGCGGAGATCGCGCGGACGAAGAGGCTTCTTTCCGACCTCCCCGCCTTCCCCTTGCACGGGGGGCTCCCCCTCACGGAGCAGGCGGCGCTCCTGCGGCCAGGGCCCCGGAAGATCGTGCTGGCCACCGACGTGGCGGAGACGAGCCTCACCCTGCCCCAGGTGCGGACGGTGGTGGACACGGGGCTCGCCAAGAAGCCCCGCTTTGACCCCAGGACGGGCCTCACCCGCCTGGCCCTGGGGCGCATCCCGGAGGAGTCCGCCCGGCAGCGGGCGGGCCGGGCGGGGCGCACGGGGCCTGGCCGGGTCTTCCGCCTCTACCCCGAGGGCCCCTTTCCCCCCAAGCGGCCCGAGATCCTGGAGTCCGACCTCTCCCGGGCCCTCCTCCTGGCCCTGGCCTTCGGGGAGGATTTGAGCGCCCTGCCCCTCCCCACCCTTCCCCCCAAGGGGGCCCAGGAAGCCGCGTGGGAGCTCCTGGGGCTCCTCGGGGCCGTGGAGGCCGGGCGCCTCACCCCCTTGGGGAAGCGGATGCTCCTCCTGCCCACCCACCCGCGCCTGGCCCGAATGGTCCTGGCCGCTTCCTCGTCAGAGGAACACCCTAAAGCCCTCTCCCTGGCCGCGGACCTCCTGGCCCTCCTGGAGGAAGGGGGGGAAGGGGACCTCCTGGGCCAGCTCGAGGCCCTCCTGGAGGCGCGGCGGACCGGACGGGGCCCCCTCCTCGGGGTGGAGCGGGTGGCGGCCCTCTGGCAGAAGCGGCTCGGGGTGCGGCCCCTGACCAGCCTCCCCCCGCCGGAGGAGGTGGGGAGGCTCCTCCTTTACGCCTACCCCGACCGGGCGGCGGAACGGGTGTCCCCGGGGCGGTACCGCCTGGCCAGCGGCCCCCTCCTGCGCCTGGAGGGGGATGGCCCCCCGTACCTGGTGGCGGCGGGGGCGGACCTCGCCCCCCGGGGAGCCCGGGAAGGCCGCCTCCTCCTCTACGCCCCCCTGGCCCGGGAAGACCTCCTGGAGCGGGCGGAGGTGGTGGCCTGGACGGGGTGGGAGGAGGGGAGGCTCAAGGGCTACTTGGAAAGGCGCTACGGGGCCCTGAGGCTGGAGCGGGTGGCGGTGGATCCCGGACCGCCCACGGAAGCCCAGCTAAGGGAAGCCCTCAAGGGGGGGCTTCCCCTCCCCGAAGAGGCCCAGCAGGTCCTCCTCCGCCTGGCCTTCCTCAAAGCCCACGGGGTGGCGGTGCCGGAGGTGGCCGGGGGCGGGCCAAGCCCGGGCCTCGCGGAGGCGTTGCTCCAAGACCTCACCTGGCTCCTCCCCTGGACCCAGGGGGTGCGGCGGCAGGAGGAGCTGGCGGCGCTCCCTTGGAAAGAGATCCTGCTCTCCCTCCTGGGAGAGGCCCGGAGGCTCCTGGAGGAGCTAGCCCCGGAAAGCCTCCTCCTCCCCTCGGGGCGGAAAAAGCGCCTTCACTACCGCCAAGACGCCCCACCCCTCCTCTCCTTGCGCATCCAGGAGGCCTTCGGCCTGCGGGAAACCCCCAGGGTCCTGGGCGGGAGGGTGCTGGTGGCGGTGGCCCTCCTCTCCCCCGCCGGGCGTCCGGTGCAGGTGACCCAGGACCTAAAGGGCTTCTGGGAGCGGCATTACCCCAAGGTGCGGCAAGAGCTCATGCGCCGCTACCCCAAGCACCCCTGGCCGGAAACCCCCTAGGGCCGGAAGACCTCGGCGCGGAAGCCCAGGCGCCTTGCCCTTTCCACCAGAAGGGGGTTGTCGTCCAGGTAGAGGGCCTCCTCCCTGCCGAGCCCCAGGACGCGGAGGGCCAGGGCTAGGGCCTCGAGCTTCTCCGGATGGTGGAAGGCGGCGAGGCCCGGAGGCGGGGGGAGGTCCGAGACCAGGTGGAAGGGCTCGGGGAAGGCGAGGCCCCGGGGGCGGAAGGCCTGGGGGTAGAGCCTCGAGGCCCCGGGGAAAAGGGCCTCCAAAACCCCGGGGCCCTCCTCCTTGAGGCGGGGAAGGAGCCCGTAAAAGGCCTGGGACAGATAGAAGGGGGGTTCGCCCGCGGCCTCGGCAAGAAGCCGGACCAGGCGCGGCTCCACCGGCTCGCAGTAGACCCCGGAGAGATCCAGGAGGTAGACCACCTTCCCAGGCTATCCTAAGCTCAAACGAAAAACCGCCGCCCGCAGGCGGCTTCTTCCTCTGACTTCTTCATTATACCACGGGTTACCCCTATGTAAAGGGCTATGCAGCAAAACCCCTCCCCAGGCCCGGGGATGAAAGCCTCCACCCGGCAAATCACAGCCAAAACAAGATAGGCCCCTCGGGAATGTGGTTCCGCACCCCCACCCCTTCCCGCGCCGGCGCTAGGCTAGCCTTGCAAGCCGAGGAGGTGACCATGGCCCGCTACCTGGTGGTGGCCCACCGCACGGCCAAAAGCCCTGCGCTGGCGGAAAAGCTCCGGGAGATCCAGGCCCAGGATCCAGAGGCGCGCTTCGTCCTCCTGGTGCCCGCCGTGCCCCCGCCCGGCTGGGTGTACGAGGAGGGGAAGGTGCTGGAACGGGCCCAGCAAGAGGCCCAGGCGGCCAAGGCGGCCCTGGAGGCCCAGGGCATCGTCATAGAAGAGGCCAAGCCCGGGGACATCTCGCCCCTTCTGGCCTTGGAGGAAGAACTCCTGGCCCACCCTGGGGCCTACCAGGGCCTCGTGCTGGCCACCCTACCCCCCGGGCTTTCCCGGTGGCTCCGGCTGGACGTGCACACCCGGGCCGAGCGCTTTGGCCTGCCGGTATTTCACGTGATCGCCGCTCCTTAGGGCGGGCCCAAGCTAAGGGGATGCTTTCTCCGCTTCTCATCTTGGCCCCGTATACTCGGCCTGGTGTTGGGCCGTTATGTGCTCAAGGAGGTCCTGGTCCCCTACCTGGTGGGGGTCTTGCTCTTCGTGGCCCTCCTCACCTTTGACCTCCTCTCCAGCCTCTCCGGGGTGCTCCTGAGCCGGGGGGTGGGGGTGGAGGCCATCGCCCAACTCGTCCTCCTGCGCCTTCCCTGGACCCTGAGCCTCGCCCTTCCCTTGGGCCTGGTCTTCGCCATTTTGGTGGGGCTTTCCCGCCTCATCCGCCACTCGGAGCTGAAGGCGGCCCAGGCGGCTGGGGTGCCTCCCTTGGCCCTGCTCTGGCCCCTGGTGTCCCTGGCCCTGGGGGTAAGCCTCCTCAACCTCCTCAACCTGGCGGAGCTCAGGCCCCGGGCCCTGGAGGCCTACGATGCCCACCTCTCCCGCCTCCTCTACGGGGAAGGGGGGCTGAGCGGGGTCATCCGCAGGCAGCTTTACGCCCCCCCCGGCCTCGGGGTCTTCTACGCGGAAGAGGTGCGGCCCGAGGTGGGGCAAAACCGCCTCTTCGGGATCAGGGTGGTGGACGAGAAGGGACGGGTCTACAGCGGGAGGGAGGGGGTGTGGGACCGGGAAGGCTGGCACTTCCTGGGCCACGTGCTGGAGGGGGAGAAGGCGAAGCCCTTCCAGGGGACCCTCCCCTTTCCCGCCGCCTTCCGCCCCAAGGAGAGCTTGGGCTCCCGTGACCCCTACGACTCCACCACCCTGAGGGAGCTCTGGGAGCGGGGCAAGGTGGAGAGCGCCGCCCGCTTCGCCCTCTACCGCCGCCTGGCCGACGCCCTGGGGGGGCTCTTCCTGGGCTGGGTGGCGGCGGCGCTCGGGCTTTCCTTCCGGGAGGCGGCCTGGGCCTTCCTGAGCATCGTCCTCCTCATCTTCGGCTACTACGTCCTCTGGACCCTGGCCGCCCAGCTCGCCCGCTACGACGTGAACCCCCTCTTGGCCTTCCTCCCCAACGGCGTCTACGGGGCTTTGGCCCTCTTCCTCACCTGGAGGCTTCGGTGAAGACCCTGGACCGCTACCTCCTGCGCGAGGCCTTGGCCCTTTTCGCGGGCGGGCTTCTCGTGATCGTCCTCCTCTTCCTGGCGGGGGCGGTCTACGAGGTCCTGGCCCCCCTGGTGGCCAAGGGAGCCGACCCCTACACCCTCCTCCTCTACCTCCTCTACCGCACCCCCGAGGCCCTGGTGCGGGGGGCGGCGGTGGCCTACCTCTTCGCCCTCCTCTTCCTCCTCTCCCGCATGGCGGAGGACTCGGAGCTTAAGGCCCTCCTGGCCCTGGGGGTGCGGCGGGAGCGGGTGCTTCTGCCCTTCCTGGCCTTCGGGGGGGGGCTTGCCCTCCTCACCTTCGCCCTGGGGGAAAGCCTGGTGCCCAAAGCCCTGGCCCAGGGGCAGGACCTCCTGCGGAGGCAAGTCCTGGAGCGTCCCCGGGCCCTCCTCACCCCCGGCACCACCTTCCAGGACGCCAAGGGGCGGGTGGTGTATGTGGGAGAGGTGGCGGGGGAGCGCATCGGCAAGCTCCGGGTGCTCTCCCGGGAGGAGGTGCTCCTGGCGGAGCGGGGGAGCTTCCAAGGAGGGGTCTTGCGGGTGGAGGAGGGCCTCCGGGTCACCTACGAGGGGGACCGCCCCCGCACCCTCACCCGGTTCCGGGAGGGGGAGCTGGTGCTCAAGGACCTGACCTTTGAACCCTGGCAGAACCCCGCCAACCGCATGACCCTGGGGGAGCTCAGGAAAGAGGTGGAAAGGCTACGCCAGATGGGGGTGAAGGCGGGCCTCGAGGCCACCACCTACTACCGCCGCTTCGCCGAGCCCCTGGCCGCCCCCGTCTTCGCCCTCTTCGCCGTGGGGCTCGCCTTCTACCTCCTCGGGGGGAGCCGGGGCCTGGGGCTCGTGGGGGTGGCGGTCCTCACCTTCTTCTACTACGCCACCTGGAGCGTGGGGCGCATCATGGGGGAGGAAAACGCCTTGGACCCGGTCCTGGCCGCCTTCGGGCCCAACCTGGCCTACGGGCTTTTGGGGCTTTTCCTTTTCTTGGGAGGAAGGCGGTGAGGTGGCTTGTCCTCTGCCTCCTCCTCCTGGCCCCGGCCTGGGCCCAGGAGAAGGTGCTCAAGGTCTTGGAGGCGGAGAAGCTGGAGCTGAGGCAGGAGGGGGAGGAGGAAGCCTTCGTCCTCACGGGCAACCCCGTGCGCCTGGAGCGGGAGGGGGAGGCCATCCAGGCGGGCCGGGTGGTCTACTACCGCACCCGAAGGCTCCTCGTCCTCTCGGGGGGCGTGCGCTACCGGGACGGGGAGGGAAGGGTCATAGAGGCGGAGGAACTCCAGATAGCCCTCTCCGACGAAAGCTTTGACGCCCTGGAGGTGCGCATTGAGGCCAAGGACCTCCTCCTCACCGGGCCCCTCTGCCAGCGGGTGGCGGGGGTCATCCTCCTGGAGGGGGGCTACGCCACCCCGTGCGCCTCGTGCGGCCAGGAGGTGCCGGACTACGCCTTCCGCGCCCGGGAGATCCTCCTCTACCCGGGGGACCGGGTGGTGGCCCGGGACGTGACCCTCCTGGTCCAGGAAAAGCCCGTCCTCACCCTCCCCGTCCTCCTCCTCTTCCTCTCGGAGAGGAGGCCCCGCCTGGAGGTGGGGCAGGACGGGGAGGGGGTCTACTTCAAGGCCGACCTCCCCTACGTCTCCCCCTTTGGCCTCGGCTACACCCTCCTCCGCTACTACCAGGGCCGGGGCTACGGCTTCGGCCTGGACCACGTGGGGGTGGGGGAGGCCAAGGAGCGCTACTTCTTCCTCCACACCCCCCCCGACACCTTCCAGTACCGGGGGGAGTACAGCCTGAAGCGCCGGGAGTTTTCCCTGGCGGCCCTCCTAGAGCGGGACGACACCCGGGAAAAGCTCTCCCGCTTCCGCCTCGAGGCCCTCCTCCCCGGCACCCCCACCCCCCAGGACTGGCGCTACGCCCTGAGGCTGGAGGGCTTCCTGGACCACGACCCCGCCACCCCCCCGCCCCGCACCCTGCAGCGCCTCCCCGAGCTGGAGGCGCAAAGCCCCACCTTCCGGGAAGGCCCCTTCAGCCTCCAGGTGGGGCTCCAGGCGGGCCGCCACCTGGCCGAGACCAACCCCCTAAACCGCTCCGCCCGCGCCCTCGGCCCTTACGCCGAGGCGGGAAGGCTCCTCCTCACCCACGGGGAAAGCCTCGCCCTCGCCCCCTGGCCCGGGGCCACCTTGCGGGGGGAAAACCGCTTCCGGGGCTTCTACTACACCACGCAGAACCCAAACGGGGAGCACGAGCGCCAGGTGGACTGGACCACCCAGGTGGCCCTGCGTCAGGCCCTAGGGGGGTTCAGCCTGGAGGCGGGCTACCTGAGGAGCGTCCAGGAGGGGGAAAGCCCCTTCCGCTTTGACGCTTTGCCCCAGCGCCGGACCCACCAGGCCACCCTGGGCCTGGGCTTCCAGGAAAGGCCCCTCGCCCTCAGCCTGAAGGGGGGGAGGGACCTGGAGGCGGGCCGGTACCTTCCCCTCGAGGCCCAGGCCACCCTCCAGGACCCGGGCTACGCCCTCACCCTGGCCCACCGGCGGGGCCTGGAGGGGGAGGGCCCCCTGGAAACCCGCCTGGAGGGAAGCCTCACCCCCTTCCCCTTCTCCTTGCGGATGAGCCTCCGCTACGACCACCCCAAGGCCCTCTTCGACCCCCTCCTCCTCCAGGGGGCCTACGCCCTCCCCGGGGGCAGCCTTAACCTCAGCCACCGCCACGACCTGAACGGGAAGGGTCCCCTCACCACCGACCTCGCCTACGCCCTGCGAGAAGGCCCAAACGCCTACACCCTCCAGGCCAGGCGGGACTGGCAGCAAGACCTCCTCGCCCTTCAGGCCCAGGCCATCCTGGGCCCGCAAAGCCTCTCCCTGCAGGCCGCCCTGGACCCCAGGGCCCTGGCCTACCAGGCAGGCTTCCGCTCGGGAAGCGTTCCAGGGCCCATCTTGGACCTCCTCCTCTCCGGGAGGTACCAGGAGGGCTTCCGGGAGACGAACCTCCGCCTCGGCCTGACCCAGGCCCTCCCCGAGGTGGGCTTCCGCCTCACCGCCAACCTGCACCTCCCCGAGGCGGAGGACGGGGGGATCTACCTGAAGGACGCCACCTTCAGCGGCGGGGCCGAGCTTTGGCCGCCCATTCCCGCGGAGGAGGGGGCTATCCCCGGGCTTTCCTTCTCGGGAAGCCTGTCCTACACCCGCAGGCCCACAAGCCCCGAGGGGTACAGCCTGGCCCTCAGGAGCTTCGGCCCCACCCTCACCTTCCTGGGCCGGGAGAACACCAAGCTCCACTTGAGCGCCCTCCTCACGCAAAACCTCCCCGGGGAACCCCTGAAGCCCCGCTTCGTGTTGGTCCTGGACCGGTGTTGCTGGGCCTTGCGCTTCACCCTGGACGCGCAAAAGGGGGCCGTGGGCCTGGCCTTCCTCTACGGGGGCCAGGCGGCCGGCCTCCTCCTCTCCGAGGAGGGCCTAAAGCTGGGAGGTGGCCGGTGAGAAAGCTTGGGTACGCCCTTTTGCTTCTCCTCTCCGCCTGCACGGGAAGCCTGGAGCCCCCCCTCCCCGCCCTGGTGGCCGCGGGGGGCCAGGAGGAGGTGCGCTTTTACCGGGCCCGGGACCTCCAGGGAGGAACCGCGGCCCCGGTGGCCGCGTGGAACACCCCCGGCCTCCAGGACCTGGCCTACAGCAACCCTGCCCAAAGGCTCTACCTCCTCTTCCCCGACCGGGTGGAGGCCTACGACACCTCGGGCTTCACGGAGGCCTCGGTCCCAAAGGGCACGCCCGCGGTCCAGGCCCTACCCGCCGGCGCGGACTGCACGGGAGGCTACCTGCGCCTGGGGCGAAACCGCCTCCTCGCCCACTGCCCCGGGGCGGCCCGGGCCTTCCTCTGGAGCTTAGACGGGAGCGGCAGCCTGGAGGAGGCCGACCTCACGGGCCTTCCCCCGGGGGCGCGCCTCGCCCTTCTCCCCCAGGGCACCCTGGACCTCCTGGCCTACCTGACCCAAGAGGCCCTGGGCTTCCGCCCCGCCCAGGACCCCGGGGGGAGCCCCCGGCTGGAAAAGCCCCTTGACCCCTCGCCCTCCCAGGCCCCCTATGACCTCCGGGCGGACCGGGACCGGGAGGAACTTTTGGGCCTCGCCCCCACCGCCACGGAGGTGCGCCTCTACACCCTAAAGGGGGAGAGCCTGCAAAGCCGCAAGGTGCTGGGGGACTTCCCCCAGGCCTCCCGCCTGGCCCTGGACCCCGTGGGGGGGACCGTGGTCTATGGCCGGGGCTTCCAGGTGCTCCTTCCCCGGGAGTCCCCCGTGCAGCAGCCCTTCCGCACCTACACCGCCGGGCTCGTGGGGCAGGACGGGTACCTGTACCTGGCGGCGGGCGAGTCCCTAGAGGTCTGGGACCTGGTGCCCTCCCCTCCCCTCCAGGTGCGCGGCCTCTCCTTGGGCTTTAGCCCCCATTCCCTGGCCTTCCTTCCGGTAGAATGAGGCCATGCTCCAAGGAAAGGCTTTCCTGGTCACGGGGGCGGGGGGGGCCCTCTCCCGGGCCATCATCCCCGCCTTGCACCGGGCGGGGGCCAGGCTCTTCCTCTCCGACCCCCGCCTGGAGCGGATGGCGGAAAGGGCGGAGGCCGTGGGGGCCAAGACCTTCGTGGCCGACCTCACCCGCCTCGAGGAGGCCCTGGCCCTGGCCCGCTTCGTGGAGCGGGAGGCCCCCCTCTACGGGGTGGTGCACACGGTGGGGGGCTTCGCCGCCGGGCGCTTCCTGGACTCCGACCCCGGCCTTTACGACTGGATGCTGGACCTGAACCTCCGCACCGCCTTCAACCTGCTCCAGGCGGTTCTTCCCTACATGGAAAAGCGGGGGGAGGGCTTTTTCGCCGCCGTGGCCGCCGGGCCTGCCTGGACGGGGGCGGGGCCGGGCCGGGCCCTTTACGCCGCCGCCAAGACCGCCCTGGCCACCCTCCTCAAGTCCCTGCAGGGGGAAGTGGAGGGGGTGCGCTTCCTGGTCCTCTACCCCATGGGCACCCTGGACACGGAGGCCAACCGCAAGGCCATGCCCCAGGCGGACCCCAGCCGCTGGATCGCCCCCGAACTCATCGCCGAGGCCCTGGTCCTGGCCGCCTCGGCTCGAGGGGGAAGGTTTTTGGAGCTTCCCATCTACCCCAAAGCCTAGCCCCCACCCAGGCCCCGAGGAAATCGGCGAGGAGGTCCAAGCCGAAGGCCTCCCGCCCGGGGACGAAGCTCTGGTGCCACTCGTCCACCACCCCGTAGAGGGAGGCGAACAGGAAGGCCAGGGAAAACCCGCCGAGGCCCAGGCGCAGGAGCAGGCCCAGGACCAGGTAGGCCAGGAAGTGGGCCGCCTTGTCCCAGGGATGGGGCAGGCCCACTCCGGTGGCGGGCTGGGCGGAAAACCACCACAAGACCCCCATCCAGAGGAGGGCGAGGAGGAGGTAGGGAGGGCGCACTAGGCCTCCACCAGCTCCCAAAGCACCCCGAGGCCGAAGCTAGGGTGGAGGAAGGCCACCCGGTGCCCCCCGAAGCCGGGCCTGGGGGTTTCGTCCACGAGCCTCGCCCCTTCCGCCCTAAGCCGGGCCAGGTCTTCCTCTATCCGGGGCGTGGCGAAGGCCAGGTGGTGAAGCCCGGGGCCCCGCTTGGCCAGGAAGCGGCCCACGGGGGTCTCGGGCCCCAAGGGGGAAAGGAGCTCCACCAGGGTCTCCCCCTCGCCCTTGAGCAGGGCCACCCGCACCCCCTGGGCGGCCACCTCCCCCTCCGCCACCACCCGAAAGCCCAGCGTCTGGTAGCGGGCCTTGGCCGCCTCCAGGTCCTCCACGGCAATGCCCACGTGGTGGAGCCGCATGGGGCCATTCTACAGGTCGTACCAGGGGGGCTTGCCCCGGAAAAGCTCCAGCTCCTTGCCCACCTCCTCCTTGGGGGCCTCCTCCAGGGCCATCACCTGGGGCGGGCAGCTCTCCACGCAGGCCCCGCACCCCGTGCAGGCCTCCACCTTGAGATAGAGGACGTACTCCTCCCCCTCCCGCACCCGGTAGACCGCCCCCGTGGGGCAGACGTTGGTGCAGACCGGGCACAGGGTGCACCCCTCCTCCACCCGCACCTTGGGCCAGCGCACCCCCGGGGCGCGCCGGGCCGCCTGGCGCCTCAGGCGAAGCTCGGGGGGCAGATCCTTCCCCTCCTCCGCCTCTTGGGGCAGGGGAAGCTCGGGGACGAGGTCGGCGGCGGTGCGCTTAGCGCTTCCCATGAGGGCCTGGAAGAGTTCTCTGCGCCCCACCTTCTCCCCCGGGAGTTCTCCCTCCACCACCTCCACCTCCACGGGGAAGTAGCGCCTCGCTTCCTCCGCCATCCGCTCCAGGTGTTCGGGAACCTGGGGGCCGCCCACCTTGCAGGTGGCGCACGCCCCTCGGGCGAGGACCACCTTGCCGAAGCGGCTACCCGCCTCGGCCAATAGCCCCGGGGTGAGGCGGCCCAGGCACAGGACCTCCTCCCCCTTCCCCTCCGCCTTGGAGCACCTAAGCTTCCCCTTACCCCGGATGAGGGCCTCCTGGATCCCCCCTAAGGGGTACTCCAGGGCGATGCCCGGGCATACCCCGGTGCAGAGGCCGCACCCCGTGCACAAGACCTCGTCCAGCTCCACCCGCCACCCCTCGAGGCGCACCGCCCCCTTGGGGCAGGCCTGGTAGCACCGGTCGCACCCCCCCACGCTGTTCTTGTAGAGGAGGCAGCGGGCCTCGGTGTAGCGGGGCCTCGGGTCCGTGGCCTTGAGGAAGGCGTTCAGGAGGTTATCCAAAAAGCCCATCAGCCCTCGGGGAGGAGGTCCCTTATGGCCTCCAGGAAGCGCGCGAACTGGGCGAAGTCCATCTGCTGCTGGTTGTCGGAGCGGGCCACCTTGGGGTTGGGATGGACCTCCACGTGCACCCCGTCCGCCCCCACCGCCAGGGCCGCCCGGGCCAAGGGGGCCAGGAGGTCTGTGCGCCCGGCGGCGTGGGTCACGTCCACGATCACGGGCAGGTGGGTCTCCTGCTTGGCCAGGGCCACGGCGGAGAGGTCCAGGGTGTTCCGGGTCCAGCGCTCAAAGGTGCGGATGCCCCTTTCCGCCAGGATCACCGCCTCGTTCCCCTGGGCCAGGATGTACTCCGCGGCGTAGAACCACTCCTCCATGGTGGCGGCGAGCCCCCGCTTGAGGAGGACGGGGCGCCCCGCCTTCCCCACCTCCTTGAGAAGGGCGAAGTTCTGCATGTTCCGGGCCCCCACCTGGAGGATGTCCGCGTACTCCGCCACCACCTCCACGTCCCGGGTGTCCATGACCTCGGTGACGAAGACCATGCCGAAGGCGTCCGCCGCCTTGCGGCCAAGCTTGAGCCCCTCCACCCCCAGGCCCTGGAAGCCGTAGGGGCTCGTCCTGGGCTTGAAGGCCCCACCCCTCAGGACCCTCACCCCTTGCCTAGCCAGGAAGCGGGCGGTCTCCATCATCTGCTCCTCGCTCTCAATGGAGCAGGGCCCGGCGATGAGGAGGGGTTTTTCCCCGAAGACCACGTCCCTCACCCGCACCCTTGTGGGCTCGGGCTTGTGTTTTCTGGAGTAGAGGAACTTCTTCTGGTCCTGGCGCTCCTCCAGGTCCAGGCTCGCCTGGAAGATCTCCTTGAAGAGCTTCCTGATGGTTTCGTTGGGAAAGGGGCCGGGGTTTTCCGCGGTGAGGTAGGCCAGCATCTCCTCCTCCCGCTTGGGGTCGTAGTGGGGCAGGCCGAGCTCCGTCTGGATGCGGCCGATCTCCTGCACCAGGCGGCCCCTCTCCGAGAGGAGGCGCAAGATCTCCCGGTTCACCCGGTCCACCTCTTTGCGCAGGGCCAGAATGCGGGCGTCCATGGGCTATTCTATGGGGCAAAGCCCCTTAGGGTGTCAAGCCGCCTCTTCCCGGGGCCGCTGCCTTTCCGCCAGGCGGGCCACCAGGACGGAGATCCAGTAGAGCACGAGGAGGGGACCGGTGACGATGGCGAGGGAGACCACGTCCACCGTGGGGGTGATGACCGCGGCCAGGGTGAGGAGGAGGACCACGGCGATGCGCCAGTTGCGGGCCAAAAAGCCGGAGGAGACGAGGCCCAGGCGGGCCAGGAGGTAGCTCACCACCGGCATCTCGAAGACCAGGCCCATGACGCCCATCATCATGAGCACCTGGCCCATGTAGCGCCCGATGGAGATCTGGGGGGTGATCACGTCCCCCAAGAAGCCCAGGAGGAAGGGGATGGCGAAGGGCAGGAAGCCGTAATAGGCGAAAAGCGCCCCCAAGGCGAAGCTGAAGCCCGCCCCCAGGAGGAAGGGCACCGCCAGGCGCTTCTCGTGCTCGTAGAGCCCGGGGGCGATGAAGGCCCAGACCTGGTAGACGATGAAGGGAAGGGCCAGAACGAGCCCGCCGAAGGCCGCCACCTTCAGGGACACCAGGAAAGGCTCGGTGATGTCCAGGACGATGAGGTTCACCTGGATGCCGTTCTGCTTGGCCGCCAGGTCCAGGGGCCGCCTAAGCCACTCCAGGAGCTGGACCCTAAAGGTCCAGGCCACCCCCGTGCCCACCACCCAGGCCAGGAGGGCCCAGAGGATGCGGGCGCGGAGCTCCTCCAGGTGTTCTACCAGGGGGGCTTCCTTCAAGCCTTACGCTCCTCGGCCTCGAGGGCCTTTCCCGCAGGGCCTTCCGCCTTGACCTCCTCCTTCGCGGCCTCGGCCCCCCTAGGCTTGGGCTCCTCCTTGACCTCCACGCTCTTCTCCAGCTCCTCGCGGATCTCCTGCGCTCCCCGCTTGAACTCGCGGATGCTCTGGCCCAGGGAGCGCCCAAGCTCCGGGAGCTTCTTGGGGCCAAAGATGAGGAGGGCCACCACCAGGATCACCAGGATTTCCGGCATGCCCAGGTTCATACCCCCCAGTTTAGCACCCCGCGGAAGGGAGGGTGAACCCTTAGCCCCCATCCCGCTTGCGGCGGGCGTAGCCTTCGATGTTGCGCTGCCTTCCCCGGGCCACGGCCAGGGCCTCCGCCGGCACCTCGTGGGTGATCACGCTCCCCGCCCCCACGAGGGCATGGTCCCCCACCCGGACCGGGGCCACCAGGACCGCGTTGGAACCGATGAAGGCCCCCTGGCCGATCAGGGTCTTGTGCTTCCGCTTGCCGTCGTAGTTGGCGGTGATGACCCCGGCCCCGATGTTGGTCTCCGCCCCCACCTCCGCGTCCCCCAGGTAGGCGAGGTGCCCCGCCTTCACCCCCTTGTGGAGGAGGCTATTCTTCACCTCCACGAAGTTCCCCACGTGGACCTCCTCCTTAAGGACCGCCCCCGGGCGGAGCCTGGCGAAGGGCCCGGCGGAAGCCCCCGGGTAGAGGTAGGCCCCCTGGGCCACGGTGTGGGCCAGAACCCTGGCCCCGGGCTCCAGCACGGTGTCCTCCAGCACCGCGTAAGGCCCCACCTCTGCCCCCTCCCCAACCCGGGTCCTCCCCTTTAGGACCACCCCGGGCCACAGGGTCACGTCGGGGGCAAGCTCCACGGTGGGCTCCAGGTAGACGCTCTCCGGCAGGACCATCCGCACCCCCCGCCGCATCCACTCCCGGCGCAGGGCCCCAAGGAGCACCCCCTCCACCCGGGCGAGCTCCTCCCGGGTGTTCACCCCCAAGGCCTCCTCCGCCACGCCCCGCACCGCCACCACCTTCTTCCCGTGGGCCCGGTAGATGGCGATGAGGTCGGGGAGGTAGTACTCCCGGGCGGCGTTTTCGTTTCTCACCTCCCTTAGGGCCTGGAAGAGGAAGCCGTCAAAGGCGTAGGCCCCGGCGTTCACCTCCCGGATGGCCTTCACCTCGGGAGGGGCGTCCTTCTCCTCCACGTTGGCGAGGACCGCGTCCCCCTCGCGGAGGATACGGCCGTAGCCCGTGGGGTCCTCCAGTTCCACGGTGAGGAGGGCCATGCCGGCACCCCCCTCCACCCGCTCCAGGAGGGCCTTTAGGGTCTTGGGGGAAAGGAGGGGGGTGTCGCCCTGGGTCACGAGGACGGGGCCGGAAAAGCCCCGGAGGAGGTCTTCCGCCTGCAAGAGGGCGTGGGCGGTCCCCAGCTGCTCCCTTTGCCAGACCACCTCCACGGGGTAGCCCTCCAGGACCCCCGCCACCTCCTGGCCCCCGTGGCCCACCACCACCAGAAGCCTTTCCGGCCTTAGGGCCAAGGCCGCCTCCACGGCGTAAAGGAGCATGGGCTTGCCCAAAAGGGGATGCAGGACCTTGGGCAGGCGGGACCTCATCCGGGTCCCCTGCCCGGCGGCCAGGATCACGTGGGCGTGCATAGGGCTATCCTACCTCGGGAAGTTCCACCTGAACGCCTCGCCCCAGAAGGCCTCGGTCTAGGGTCAACACCCCTTTCCCTTCCCCCCCGGCCAGGGCCAGCAGGAGAACATCGGGAAAGTCCAGTCCGGATGCAGGGTAAACCTCTAAGGCCGCAGTACCCCCTCCTCCCGCACCCGAAAGGGCTGGGTGGAGAGGAGGAGACCCAGTTCCTGCGCCGCTTGGGCTCGTGGGACCCCGTAGATCCGACCCTCCAGAACGTAAAGGGCCTCCGCCACGTGTACTGCGTGCACCTCCAGAATCCTCCCCTCGGCCTCCGCCCGAAGAATCCAAGCCCGCACCGCCCGGTAAAGGGATTCCGGCCCTTTCGTCAACAGGCGCAGGAGGACGTTGGTATCGGCTATCAACGCCTCCACGCCGCTCTAGCCTCCTCTTCCTCGGCCTTCAGGAGGGCTTGCGCGTTCCCAAAGGTAATCTGAGGCGGGTGGCCTGACAGCCGGTCCAACACCTCGGCCAGGCTAGGACGCCCCCTCAGAGGCCTCAGCCGGAGGCTATCCCCTTCCACCTCCACCCAGAGCTCGTCCCCCGGTTTCAACCCCAAAGCCTCCCGAACGGCCTTGGGCAACACCACCTGCCCCTTGGAGGAAAGGCGGGTTCGGCTCACGCCTCCATCTTACCCCCGGTAAGACGTCCCCGGCCCAACCGGCGCAACATGTAGAGGGAGAGAAGCACAAGGGGCAGGCTCACCACCTGGGTGGCGGTGAAGAGGCCGATGCCCAGCTCGTCGTTGCGGTACACGGGAAGCCACAAGGGGTTCAGGCGGAAGGGCTCTTCCAAAACCGAGCGCAAGACGCTGTACCAAAGGAGGAAGTTCCAGAAGGCGTAGCCGTAAAAGGGCCGCTTCCTGAGCCAGTAGTAGGCAAGGGGCAGGAGGATGAGGCCCACCAGGGCCCCGTAGACCTGGGTAAGGTGCACGGGGCCGCGAAGGAGCTCCTGGCACCGGTAGACCTGGGAGATGTCGTCAATGCCCGGGCAGACTCCGGGAAACCCCTTGGCCCACTCCGGCCAGGTGAAGCCGAGGGGCAAGGAGGTGAGGCGGCCCGCGGTGTCGGAGCCGTTCATGAGGTTGCCGATCCGGCCCGCGATGATCCCCAGGGCCACCCCAGGGGTGGCGGCGTCCAGGTAAGGCCAAAGGGGGTAGCCCTTCCGGCGGTGGTAGTAGAGGAAGACCAAGGCCCCCCCCAGGATGGCCCCGTGGAAGGAAAGCCCCCCGTGCCAAACGTAGAAAACCTCCACGGGGTTTTCCAGGAAATAGCCGGGCGAGGTGAGGACGTAGCCAAGCCGCGCCCCCACCACGCCGAAGACCACGGCCCAGAAGGCCACGGTCTCAAACTTCTCCGCA
The DNA here is from genome assembly GCF_054655095.1 of Thermus sp. FJN-A. Lineage (NCBI taxonomy): Bacteria > Thermotogati > Deinococcota > Deinococci > Thermales > Thermaceae > Thermus > Thermus sp. FJN-A. Next base: position 17,399 of record NZ_BAAHSC010000192.1, on the reverse strand, counting down.
TCCAAGCCCCAGGCCCTAAGCCGGCGCTTGGCCAGCTCAAAGCCGATGAAGATGGCCAAGGTGAGGAGGAAGCCGTACCACTGGATGCGCAGGGGACCGATCTGAATCATGGTGGGGTTCATCTCTTCCCTCCCCAAAGGGCGGCCCCCAGGGCCGCAAGCTCCGCTTCCCCAAAGCCCCCTTCCAGGAGCACCCGTTCCCCCAGGAGGAGCACCGGCACCCGGAAGGCGTAAAGCCGGAGAAGCCCGGGGTCTTGGTCCACGTCCCGCCGCACGTAGGGCACGCCCAGGGCCCAGAGGGCCCGCTCGGCCCTTTCGCAGAGGCCACACCCTTCCCGGGTGACGAAGACCAGGCTCACGGGAGAAAGCATACCCCAGGCCCTCAGAAGATGGCCCGGATCACCAGGAGCCCCATGGCCAGGTGGAGGAGGGCCTTGGCCACCACGCCCCCCATGAGGCCCACCAGGGTGCCCCAGGCGGCCCGGAGGGCCTCGAGGGGCCCGCGGCCGGAGAGGTACTCCAGAAGCCAGGCCAGGAGGAAGGGGAGGACCAAGACCCCCCAAAACCCCAGGAAGAGGCCCAGGAGCCCCCCCAGGAAGGCCCCCCACAGGCCCGCCCGGCCCGCCCCGTACCGCCTGGCCCCGAGGAGGGCGGCCAGGTTGTCCACGGCCATGGCCAGGAGGGCCAGAACCCCCAGGGCGAGCCAGGTCCCCAGGGAAAGCTCCCGGAAGCCCAGCAAGAGCTCGTGCAGGAAGGCGGCCAGGAGGATCAGCAAGGTGGTGGGGACGAAGGGCACGAAGGTGAGGAGGACGCCCACCCCCCAGAGGACCACGAAGAGCCAGTCGGCCAAGGCCTCCACGGGAAGAGTCTAGGCGGGAGAAGGGTGAGAAGGACGAGGGACATCCGCCACCGGCCCAGGGCGTAAGCTCAGGGACGAGGAGGCGGTATGGACTTCGGCCTACCCAAAGAGCGGGCGCGCCTGAAAACCCTTCCCCCCTTTGGGGAAGAGGTCTGGGAAGGAAGGGTGGCCCTCACCCCCCAGGGGGTGCGGGAACTCACCCAGCGGGGCCACCGGGTGTACGTGGAGCGGGGAGCGGGGGAGCGGGCGGGCTTCTCCGATGTCCTTTACGAGGAGGCCGGGGCCCGGCTGGTGAGCCAGGAGGAGGCCTTCGGCCGGGGGGAGGTGGTGCTGAAGGTGGGGAGGCCCACCCTGGAGGAAATCGCCCTCCTGCGCCCCGGGGCCACGGTCATGGCCTTCTTGCACCTGGCGGTGGCGGAATCGGGGCTCGTGGAGGCCATGGCGGAAAAGGGCCTCACCGCCATCGGCTACGAGCTGATGGGGGCCGAGGGCAAGCGGCCCGTCCTCAAGGCCATGAGCGAGATCGCGGGGCGGCTTGCCCCCCAGATCGCGGGCCGGCTCCTCGAGGCCCCCCTGGGCCCCGGGGTGCTCCTCTCCGGCCTCCCCGGCATCCCCCCCGCGGACGTGGTCATCCTGGGGGCCGGGGTCCTGGGCCGGGCGGCGGGGAGGGCTTTCCTCGGGGCGGGGGCCTCGGTCTACCTGCTGGACAAGCACCTTCCCCCCCTGGAGGAGGCGGCCAGGGAGGCCAAGGGGGCGGTGACCGCCCTCATCACCCAAAGCCGCCTGGAGCGGTATGTGGCCTTCGCCGACGTGCTGGTGGGGGCGGTGGCCGTCCCTGGGGAGCGGGCCCCCCTCCTCCTCACCCGGGACCTCTTGCGGCGCATGCGGCCCGGGAGCGTCCTCCTGGACTTCGCCATAGACCAGGGGGGGATTGCGGAGACGAGCCGCCCTGGGGTCTACCAGGAGCTGGGCATCACCCACTTCTGCCTCCCCAACGTCCCCGCCCTCGTCCCCCGCACCGCGAGCCACGCCCTCACCGCCACCCTTCTCCCCTTCCTGCTCCAGGTGGAGGACGACCCCCTGGCCCTTCCCGAACTCCGCCAGGGGGCCTACCTCCTCCTGGGCCAGAAAGGAGGCCACCTAGAATGAGCTACCGCAAGAAGCTCACCTCCCCCGAGGACGCGGTAAGCCTCATCCGGTCGGGCATGCGGGTCTTCGTCTCCGGGAACGCCGCCACCCCCACGCCCCTCCTCAAGGCCCTGGCCGCCCGCTGGGAGGAGCTGGAGAACGTGGAGCTCGTCCACCTCCTGCAGATGGGGGAAGACCCCTTCGCCGCCCCGGAGATGGAGGGCCGCTTTAGAAGGCGCTCCCTCTTCGTGGGCCCCACGGACCGGGAGGCGGTGAACCAGGGCCGGGCCGACTACGTGCCCATCATGCTCCACCAGGTGCCCTGGCTCTTCAAGCGGCGCGTCCTCCCCCTGGACGCCGCCCTGGTCCAGGTCTCTCCCCCCGACGAGCACGGCTTCTGCTCCTTGGGGGTGGAGGTCATCGCCACCAAGGCCGCCCTCGAGGCCGCCCCCATCGTCATCGCCATGGTGAACCCCAGGATGCCCAGAACCCTGGGGGACACCTTCGTCCACGTCTCCCGCTTCACCGCCATCGTGGAGATGGACTGGCCCCTGCCCGAGCTTAAGCGGGAGGGGTTTGGGGAGGTGGAGCGGAGGATCGGGGAGCACGTGGCGAGCCTCATTGAGGACGGGGCCACCCTGCAGATGGGCATCGGGGCCATCCCGGATGCGGTCTTGGCGAGCCTGGAAGGCCGCAAGGACCTCGGGGTGCACACGGAGATGATCTCCGATGGGGTCCTCGAGGCCTTTGAAAAGGGCCTCATCACCGGGGCCAGGAAGTCCCTCCACCCGGGGAAGGTGGTGGGCACCTTCGTCCTGGGCTCGGAAAGGCTCTACCGCTTCGTCCACGACAACCCCCTCTTTGAGCTTCACCCCACCGACTACGTGAACGATCCCTTCGTGGTGGCCCAAAACCGCAAGATGGTGGCCATCAACTCCGCCATTGAGGTGGACCTCACGGGCCAGGTGGTCGCGGACTCCATCGGCACACGCATCTACTCCGGCTTCGGCGGCCAGCTGGACTTCATCCGGGGGGCGGCGCGGAGCGAGGGGGGAAAGCCCATCATCGCCCTGCCCTCCACCGCCAAGGGGCAGAGCCGCATCGTCCCCTTCCTCAAGCCGGGGGCGGGGGTGGTCACCACCCGGGCCGACGTGCACTACGTGGTCACGGAGTGGGGCATCGCCGAACTCTTCGGCCGCTCCCTGAGGGAGCGGGCCCTGGCCCTGATCGGGGTGGCCCACCCCGACTTCCGGGAGGAGCTATTGCAGGCCGCCTGGGAGAGGAAGCTCCTTCCCCGAAGCTTCCCCGGGGCCCACCTCAAGGCCCAGGACGAGCCGCGGACTTGACAAGGCCGCCCTTGCGCTCCTAAATAGGGGGCGATGCCGACCAAGGGAGCACGCCAGGCCGTCCCCCGGGCCAAGCCGGAGGCCGAAAGGGCCGCCACCCTGGTGGTGGTGGAGTCCCCGGCCAAGGCCAAGAGCATCCAGAAGATGCTGGGCCCCGGCTACGAGGTGCGGGCGAGCCGGGGCCACGTGGCCGACCTCCCCGAGCGGGAATTGGGCGTGGACGTGGACCGGGACTTCGCCCCCACCTACGAGGTGAAGAAGGACAAGAAGGCGGTGGTGGAGGAGCTGAAGCGGGCCGCCCGGGGCAGGCGCCTCCTCATCGCCACCGACCCCGACCGGGAAGGGGAGGCCATCGGCTGGCACGTGGCCCGGCTCCTGGGGCGCGACCCCAAGGAGCCTCTCCGGGTGGAGTTCCACGAGATCACCCCCAAGGTGGTGCGGGAGGCGGTGGGAAGGCCCAGGCCCATAGACCAGAACCTGGTGGACGCCCAGCAGGCCCGCAGGGTCCTGGACCGCCTCTTGGGCTACAACCTCTCCCCCCTCCTCTCCCTGGAGTTCCGCAAGCGGGCCCTCTCCGCGGGCCGCGTGCAGAGCGTGGCCTTGAGGCTCGTGGTGGAGCGGGAGGAGGAGCTTCAGGCCTTCCGCCCCGAGGGCTACTGGGTCTTGGAGGGGCTTTTCCAGGTGGCTGCTTCTCCGTCAGGAGAACACATCGAAGGCGCCACCTTCCCCGCCCGGCTCCACGAGGTGGCGGGCCAGCGCCTCTGGACCGGCCAAGGGGAAAAGGAGGGCAGGCTCCACCTCAAGACCGAGGCGGAGGCCAAGGCCCTGGCGGAGGAGGCAGCGCGGGCGGCCTACCGGGTGGCCCGGGTGGAGGTGAAGGAGCGCCGCAAGTCCCCCCCGCCCCCCTTCACCACCTCCACCCTGCAGCAGGCCGCCTCCAGCCGCCTGGGCTACACGGCGAGCCGCACCATGCGCATCGCCCAGCGCCTCTACGAGGGGGTGGACCTCCCCGAGGGCACCGTGGGCCTCATCACCTACATGCGCACGGACTCGGTGCGGGTCTCCCCGGAGGCTTTGGCCCTGGCCCGGGAGGTGATCGGGAAGGCCTTCGGCCCCGCGTACCTGCCCGAGGAGGCGCGGGTCTACCGGAACCGGAAGGGGGGGGTGCAGGACGCCCACGAGGCCATCCGCCCCACCGACCCCAGGCGCACGCCCAAGGACGTGCGCCCTTACCTCTCCGAGGAGGAGTACCGCCTTTACGACCTCATCTGGCGCCGCTTCCTGGCGAGCCAGATGAAAGACGCCCTCTACGAGGGGACCGCCGTGCTCCTGGAAGGAGGGCGGTACACCTTCCGGGCCTCGGGCTCGGTCCTGAAGTTTGAGGGCTACCTGAAGGCCTGGGGGCAGGCGGCCTCGCCGTCAGGCGAACCCTTGGAGGCCCCCTTGCCCGAGGGCCAAGCGGGCGCGGAAGAGGAGGAGGGCCCCCCGGTGCCCGCCGTGCCCGAAGGGGCTTCGGCCCGGCTCCTGGAGGTGCGCCTCGAGGCCCGCGCCACCGAACCCCCGCCCCGCTACACCGACGCCAGCCTGGTGAGGACCATGGAGGAGCTGGGCATCGGCCGCCCTTCCACCTACGCCCCCACCCTGGAGACCCTGGAAAAGCGGGGCTACGTGGAGCGCAAGGGGCGCACCCTTCTCCCCACCCCCCTGGGCCGCCAGGTGGTGCACTACCTCAAGGAGCGCTTTCCCCGGGTGGTGGCCTACGAGTTCACCGCCCGCATGGAGGACCACCTGGACCAGGTGGAGGAGGGCAAGACCCCCTGGCCCAAGGTGGTCTGGGAGTTCTACGAGCCCTTCCTGGCCGAGCTGGCCCAGGTGCCCAAGAAGAGCTGCCCCCGGTGCGGCCGCCCCCTGGAGCTGAAGGTGAGCCGTTTCGGCCAGTTCCTGGGGTGCACGGGCTACCCCGAGTGCACCTACACCGAGCCCCTGGAGCGGAAGGAGGCCGAACCCATCGGGGAGGCCTGCCCCCGGTGCGGCAGGCCCCTGGTGCGCAAGGAGGGCCGCTACGGGAGCTTCATCGCCTGCACCGGCTATCCGGAGTGCGGCTACACCCGGGACGACGGCCAGCCCACGGGCCACGCCTGCCCCAAGTGCGGAAGCCAGGTCCTGGAAAAGCGGAGCAAGCGGGGCAAGCCCTACTACAAGTGCGAAAACAAGGCCTGCGACTTCCTCTCCTTCTACCCCCTTCTTGAGGAAACCTGCCCCTCCTGCGGCTGGCCCCTGGTCCAGCGGGGGGAGAAGGCCGCCTGCATGAACCCCGCCTGCCCGGCCCACGACCCCAAGCTGGTTCCCGCAAGGGCCAAGCCCAAGGGGAAGCCCTCCCGGGGGGGAAGCCCCTCGGCCGCCAAGCCCCCCGCCCCGCCCCGGGACTGGAACGAACTCAAGGCCTTCCTCCCCGGGCTACCCGAGGCCGAGAGGAAGGCGGTGGAGGCCTTGGCCCAAGGCCAGCCCCTTTCCGAGGAGGAGGCCAGGCTCGCCAAGCGGGCCCTCTTCAAGCTCCGCATGAGGAAGGGCCGGGCCAAGAAGGAGGTGGCCCGGGCCTGATGGAAAGCTTTAAGCTCCACCTCCTGCGCCTGGCCCGGGAAGGCCGGGTGGAGGTGCCGGGCCTCCCCCTTAGGGCCTACACCCTGAGGGCGGGGGAGGAGCGCGCCCAAGGGGCCTTTTACCTCCTTTTGGAAGGGGAGCTGGTCATTGACCTGCCGGAGGGGCGGTACCTTCACCTGCGGCGGGGGGAAGGGGCCTGGGTGAAGGAGCCCCACCGCCTCCTTCCCGTGGAGCGGGCGGTGCTCCTGGAGCTTCCGGCTTAGGCCCCACCAAATAGACCGCCCCCCAGGGGCGGTAGACGCTCACCACTTGGTCCTCCCGCACCTGCCCGTCCCGGTAGCGCACGGTGCGCCGCACCAACACCTTGGCCCCCTCGGCGGCGAAGTCCACCTGCTTGCGCGTCCCCGGGGGCAAGGAGGGGTCCGGGATCTCCCTGGGGGGCAGGGGCGGCTTGCGCTCGGAGACGAAGGGGCTTTCCCAGCGCACCTCCCGGTCCTTGGTGCCGAAGAGATGGAAGCGGAGCCTGGTGCCCACCACGGAGCGCTGGACCAGGAGGTGCCCTGGGGTGTCGTTCAGGACCTTCAGGTCCTTGTAGGGCTGGAACACCGCCGCGTCCAGCCCCGGGGGCTTGTAGTAGGCCACCTGGTAGCTGTGGGCGTGGCGCTCCAGGAGGGGAAGCCCGGCGAAGAAGAAGGCCCGGAACAAGGTGGTGGAGACCTGGCAGACCCCGCCCCCCACCCCCTGCTCCGTGCGGTCCCCCACGATGACGAAGGCCTCCTTGTACCCCTCCTCCTCGGTCACGGGCCCCAGGGCCTCGTTGAAGGAAAAGGGCCCCGGGGGGATGAGGAGGCCGTCCAGCTTGGCCGAGGCCAGGAGGAGGTTGTGCCTCCGTTCGGGGCTCGAGCCCCTAAAGTCCGTCTCCCCCGTGGCCAGGTGTTCCCGCACCCCCAGGGCGTGGAGCTCCCGCAGGCTCGGGCTTGGGGGGAGGTAGCGCACGGGGAGGCGGAAGCTCTTCTTCCCCTGCGCCCGGGCCTCCCGGTAGGCGGCGAGGGCCTCCTTCTCCTCAAAGGCCAGGCCCTTCTTCTCCACCCCCCGCCATTTCCCCTCTTGGAAGACAAACCGGGGGGGACGGGGTTCGCGGGCGAGCTTCTTGAGGAGGGCCTTGAGTTCCCCTTCCGAGGCCACGGGGTAGCGCTGGACCCCGGTGTAGGTGCGGAGTTCCCCCTCCTCTATGACCTCCTCCTGAAGCACAAGGAGCGCCTCCAGGGCCGGAGGGCCGCCTTGCGCCAGGGAAAGGCCCAGGAGGAGGGCGAGGCTTAGCCGTTTCATGGGGCGAGGGTACCACGGCTTGAGTCAAAGGGGTGTGAAAAACCCCGAGCCCCTACACCTTGCGTTTGCAACATGGAATGGCCTGGCCAAGGCCCTCAAGGGGTTGCGCCTTCACAAGGGGTGCCGGGGGTAGGGCTTTTGGGGCTCCTGCTCTGGCCTGCGCCAGGGCATGGCACTTAGGGGCGAAGCCCCACCGCCCGGTAGAGGGCCCCTTCCTCCGCCTCCGTGAGGGGGCGGGCCTCCCCCAGGGGGAGGTCGCCGAGCCCCAGGGGGCCCAGGGCCAGGCGCTTGAGGTAGAGGACCCGGTTCCCCCGGGCCTGGAACATGCGCTTCACCTGGTGGAAGCGCCCCTCCTTAAGCACCACCTCGGCCCAGGTGGGGTCTTCCAAGGGGTGTAGCTCGGCGGGGAGGGTCCTCTTGCCGTCTAGGATTAGGCCCTCCAGGAAGGCCTCCTGATCCCTAGGCTCCACGGGCCTTTCCAGGCGCACCAGGTAGCGCTTTTCCACCTTGTGCCGGGGGTGGGTGAGGCGGTGGAGGAGGAGGCCGTCCGTGGTGAAGAGCAAAAGCCCCTCGGCGTCCTTGTCCAGGCGGCCCACCGGGGAGAGGTCCCGGGTGGGGAAGCCCTGGAGGAGGGCGTAGACGGAAGGCCCCTCGATCCGGCTCGTCACGAAGCCCCGCGGCTTGTGCAGGAGGACGTGGAGGTGGCGGCGCACCTCCAGGGGCCTTCCCTCCACCTCCAGGGAGGCCCCTTCCGGCACGTGGAAGCCGGGGTCCCGCACCACCTGGCCCAGGACCCGCACCCCCCCTCGGCGCACCAGCCGGGCCACCTCCTTGCGGCTTCCGAGGCCCAGCCGGGCGAGGAGCCTATCCAGCCTTTCCCCTTTCATAGCTCCAAGGCCCCCTCCAGCCACCAGAGGGCGCCTTTGGCCTTCAGCCGGGCGAACTCCTCGGGGGTGAGCCCCCGGGCCTCCCCCAAGGCTTCCCGCACCCACCTGGCGAACTCCTCCCGGTCCAAGGGCGCCACCCTTCTTATCCTAAAGGGCATGAGGCTTTACCAGCTGGACAGCTACGCCACCCGCTTCCAGGCCCGGGTGGAACGGGCCTGGACGGACGAAAAGGGGCACCACGCGGTGCTCTCCCAAACCCTCTTCTACCCCGAGTCCGGGGGGCAGCCCGCGGACACCGGGGTCCTCCGGGGGCCTTTCGGTGAGGTGCGGGTGCTTCACGCCTACGAGGAGGAGAAGGCCTTTGGGGACGTGGTCCACGTGCTTTCCGCTCCCATCCCCGAGGGGGTGGAGGTGGAGGGGGAGATTGACTGGCCGAGGCGCTTCCGCCACATGCAGCGCCACACCGCCCAGCACCTCCTCTCCCAGGCCCTCCTCAGGGCCGGGGGCTACCACACGGTGGCCGTGAGCCTGGATGGGCCCGTGTGCACCGTGGACCTGAGGGAGGAAGTGGAGGAGGAGAAGCTCCGCCAGGCCGAGGCCCTGGCCAACTTCGCCGTGTACGCCGACCACCCGGTGGAGGCCTTCTTCGTCTCCGAGGAGGAGCTTTCCCGCTACCCCCTCCGCCGCCCCCCCAAGGTGCGGGGGAAGGTGCGCCTGGTGAGGATCGGGGACTTTGACCTGGCGGCCTGCGGGGGAACCCACCTGAGGACCAGCGCCCAGGCCGGGCCCATCAAGGTCCTCAAGTGGGAGCGGTACAAGGGAGGGAGCCGGGTCTCGTTTACGGCGGGCTGGGAGGCCCTGGAGGACTACCACGCCAAGCACGCCCTCCTCGCCCGCCTGGCCCTGGCCTTTTCCACCAACCCCCTGGACCTGGAGAAGCCCGTGGGGAAACTCCAAGAGGAGGCCTACGCCCTAAAGGGGGAGAACCTGAGGCTCAAGGAGGCCCTGGTGGAGGCCCTCCTGCCCCGGGCCTTGGCGGAAGGGGTGCTCCTCGTCCCCGGGCCCGTCCTGGGGGATCTGGCCAAGAGGCTCCTGGCCTGGGGCGAGAGAACCTTCCTCCTGCTTTCCCCCGAGGGGCGCTTCGCCCTCCTGGGCCCCGGCAGGGAAAGGGCCCTGGAAAAGCTCAGGGCCCTGGGGGCCAAGGGCGGGGGCAAGGAGGTGGTCCAGGGGGCCCTCCCCAAGGAGCGGGTGGCGGAGGCCTTGGACCCGGGGCTTATAAGCTAAGGGCATGGGGCTTTTTGAGGGGAAGGGGGTCCTGGTGACGGGGGCGGCCCGGGGCATCGGCCGGGCCATCGCCCGGGCCTTTGCCCGGGAAGGGGCTTTGCTGGGCCTTTGCGACCTAAGGCCCGAGGGGCGGGAGGTGGCGGAGGAGGTGGGGGGCTTTTTCGTCCAGGCGGACCTGGCCGAGGAGCGGGGCCGGGTGCGCTTCGTGGAGGAGGCCGCCCGGGCCTTGGGGCGGGTGGACGTGCTGGTCAACAACGCCGCCCTTTCCGCCCCCGGATCGGCCCTCACGGTAAAGCTCTCCGAGTGGCGAAGGGTCCTGGAGGTGAACCTCACCGCCCCCATGCACCTTTCCGCCCTGGCCGCCCGGGAGATGGCGCGGGCCGGGGGCGGGGCCATCGTCAACGTGGCCAGCGTGCAGGGGCTTTTCGCCGAGCAGGAAAACGCCGCCTACAACGCCTCCAAGGGGGGGCTCGTCAACCTCACCCGCTCCCTGGCCCTGGACCTCGCCCCCCTGCGCATCCGGGTGAACGCGGTGGCCCCCGGGGCCATCGCCACGGAGGCGGTCCTGGAGGCCATCCTCCTCTCCGAGGATCCGGAGAAGACCCGCCGGGACTGGGAAGACCTCCACGCCCTAAGGCGGCTGGGCCAGCCCGAGGAGGTGGCGGAGGCCGTGCTCTTCTTGGCCTCGGAGAGGGCCAGCTTCATCACCGGGGCCATCCTCCCCGTGGACGGGGGGATGACCGCCAGCTTCATGATGGCGGGCCGGCCCGTATGAGCCACCCCCTGCTGGCCCAGGCCAGCCTGGGGGCCCCGGTAAAAGGACCAGGAAAGAGGGTACGAAAGCCTACTTAGCGTGGTCCTTGTAGGGCTCGCCCCTCAGGTCGGAGATGAGGTGCACGGCCACGTAGGCCCCATCCCCCGCGCTCACGATGGCGTGACCCGGCACCTTGCCCCGGGCCACCCCGGCGGCGTAGACCCGGGGGTAGCTGGTGCGCCCGCCCTCGTCGGTGTCCACGTGGGTACCCTTGCGGGCGAGGCCCAGGAGGGAAGGCAGGGTGGGGTCCTTGTGGGTGCAGAGGAGAAGCCTTTCCGCCTCCTCCACCCCTTCCTCCGTCTCCACCGCAAAGACCCCCCCGAGGTCCCGCACCCCCTTCACCACGCCCCTCCGGATCTCCGCCCCGTAGCGGCGGGCGTGCTCCCGCATCCTCCGCAGAAGCTCCTCCCCCGAGGGTTCGTCCAGAAGCCCCGGGTAGTTGGGGACCTGGCTCACCTGGGCGATCTTGGCGTGGCCCCCGTCCAAGACCAAGACCTTGAGGCCCGCCCGGGCCAGGAAGAGGGCGGCGGAAAGGCCCGCTGGGCCACCGCCCACCACGAGAACGTCCCACATACCTTCTAAAGTATAGGCTGGGATACCCGGAAAGCGAAGGGCGGTCCCGGGGTATAATCGGCGGCGCATGGTTCTGGACGACCGCTACCCGGTGCTGGAGACCCTCGAGGCGCGGGAGGGCGTGACCCTCTACCGGGTGGAAGGGGGGCTCGTCTTCTTCTTCCAGGTGCACACGCCCGAGGAGCGGGAGCGCTTTTACCGTTACCGGGCGGCCCTGAAGCGCCTCATGGAGCTCGGCCTCCTGGAGGCCCAGGTTTCCGCCAAGCCGGGGCGCTACTACGCCTTCTTCCCCGAAAAACCCCTCTCCCGCAAGCCCCCGCCCCAGGCGGCCCTGGAGGCCCTGGCCCCCTTGGGCTTCGCCCGGGAGCACCTGGCCGTGGCCGAGGAGGGCGGGGTGGCCTACCTCTCCCCCTGGCCCCTGGGCCGGGCCGTGCCCCAGGGAAGGCCCGCCCGCCCCAGGCCCGGCTTCCTCCTGGGGGTGGCCCCGGGCCTGGTCCTGGCCTTCCTCGGCCTCTGGCTCCTCGCCTTGGGGGTTTACCGCTACTTCAACCCCCCGGAGTACGTGGTGCCGGAGCTGGTGGGCAAGACCGCCCGGGAAGCCTTCCTGCTCCTCAAGGACACCGGGCTCCGCCTGGAGGTGGCCGAGGGCAACGACCCCACCAAGCCCAAGGAGGTGGTCCTGGACCAGGAGCCCCCTCCCGGCACCCGCCTCCGGGAGGGGCGGAGCGTGCGCCTCGTCCTGAACCAGGCCCGGCTCAACCCCCTGCCCGACCTGCGGGGCCTGCGCCAGGAGGAGGCGGAAAGGAGGCTCGCCGAGCTCGGGTTTCGCCTCGAGGCCACCTCCCAGGTGGAAAGCCCCGAGCCCCTGGGCACGGTGCTGGCCACCGCCCCTCCCCCCAACACCCCCCTGGCCCCGGGGAGCGGGGTGAGGCTTCTGGTGTCCCGGGGGGCCTCCCTGGGGCCCACCGTGCCCCTGCCCCAGCTCACGGGCCTGGACCGGCAGGAGGCCCTCTTCCTCCTGAACGCCGCCGGGCTTCAGGCCCAGGTGGAGGAGGTGCCCTCCGGGGCCCCCCCGGGCACGGTCCTGGCCCAGGAGCCCGCCCCGGGAACCCCCATGCCCCCAGGGGGCGGGGTGCGCCTCCGGGTGGCCGTCCGGGGCGAGGTGCTGTTGCCGCCATCCCCCCCTGAGCCCGAGCCACGCCCGGTGGCCTTCACCCTGGACCTGCCGCCGGAAGCCGCGGGCCGCCAGGTGCGGCTGGTGCTCTTGGACGCCCGGGGGGAGCACGTCCTCTACGAGGGGCCGGGAGAGGAGGGCCTGAGGCTCTCGGGCACCTACCAGGCCCAGGGAGAGGCCCGCTTCCGCCTCTACCTGGACGGGGAGCTCTTCCGGGAGTGGACGCCCTAATGCGGGGCGCCTGGGCCGAGGAAGCCGCCCTCCGCCACCTCCTGGGGCGGGGCTACCGGCTTTTGGGGAGAAACCGCCGCACCCCCTTCGGGGAGGTGGACCTCTTCCTGGAAAAAGACGGGGTCTACGTGGTGGTGGAGGTGAAGCAAAGGCGCACGGACGCCTTCGGCACGCCCTTGGAGGCCATCACCCCGGGGAAGGTGAGAAGGCTTCTCCAAAGCGCCCGCTTCCTCCTGGGCCGGGACGACCTGCCGGTGCGCCTCGAGGCCATCCTGGTCCACGGCACCCCGAAGGACTTCCGCCTGGAGCACCTTGTGCTGGAGCTCTAAGGGTAAGCTTTAGGCGTGTTTAGGAACCTTCGGGCCTACCTCGAGGCCTTGGAAAGGCGGGGCGAGCTCCACCGGGTGAAGGTCCCCGTGAGCGCCGAGCTGGAGATCGCCGAGATCGCGGACCGGGTGGTGAAGGCGGGAGGCCCCGCCCTCCTCTTCGAGCGGGTGGTGGGCAAGGACTTCCCCGTGGCCATCGGGCTTTTCGGCACGCGGGAACGCACCGCCTTCGCCCTGGGGGTGGAGGATCTGGACGAGCTGGCCCGCAAGGTGGAGCTCCTCCTGGAGCTAAAGCCGGGGAAGGGGGGGCTTTCCGCCCTTTTGGGGCTCCTCCCCAAGCTCCCCCTCCTCCGGGGCTTCTTCCCCAGGCGGGTGCGTAAGGCCCCGGTGCAGGAGGTGGTCTGGCGGGGGGAGGAGGTGGACCTAAACCGCCTTCCCGTCCTCAAGTGCTGGCCCCTGGACGGGGGGCCCTTCCTCACCCTGCCCCTCGTCATCACCAAGGACCCGGAGACCGGGGAGCTCAACCTCGGCATGTACCGCATGCAGGTGCTGGACCCGAGGAGCACCGCCATGCACTGGCAGCTCCACAAGGTGGGCCGCCGCCACCTGGAGAAGGCCAAGAGGCTGGGGAAAAGGCTGGAGGTGGCCGTGGCCCTAGGGGGAGACCCCGTCCTCACCTACGCCGCCACCGCCCCCCTGCCTCCCTTGCCGGGGATAAGCGAGTTCCACCTGGCGGGCTTCCTCCGGGGGGCCCCCATGGAGCTCGCCAAAGGGGTTACGGTGGACCTGCCGGTGCCGGCGGAGGCGGAGTTGGTCCTGGAGGGCTACATAGACCCCGAGGAGCCCCTGGTGGAAGAGGGCCCCTTCGGGGACCACACGGGGTTTTACACCCCCATAGACCTCTACCCCCGCTTCCACGTGACCGCCATCACCCACCGGCGCAAGGCCATCTACCCCGCCACCCTCGTGGGGGTCCCCCCCATGGAGGACGCCTACCTCATAGAGGCCACGGAAAGGCTCTTTCTCCCCGCCCTCCGCCTCGTCCTCCCCGAGGTGGCGGACTACCACATGCCCCCCGAGGGCGTGGCCCACAACTGGGTGAACGTGAGCCTCAGGAAGGCGTACCCGGGGCACGCCTACAAGGTGGCCTACGGGATGCTGGGCCTGGGGCAGATGATGTTCGCCAAGGTGATCGTGGCGGTGGACGGGGACGTTCCCGTAAAGCCTGGCCTTCCCGCCCTTCTGGAGGCCCTCAAGCACGCCCTTCCCGGCCGGGACACCCTCCTCCTAAGGGGCCCCATGGACGTCCTGGACCACAGCGCCCGGGCCTTCGCCTTCGGGGGGAAGCTCCTCATAGACGGCACGAGGAAGCTCCCGGAGGAAGGGGGGGAGGTGGCCTTCGCCCCCAAGGCCCATGCCGAGCTTCCCCAGGACCCCGAGGTCCGGGCCCAGAGGCAGTGGCCGGGCCTCTGGGGCGTGGTCCTGGCGAAGGGACGCCCCCACCAGGCCTGGGAGGTGGCGGGAAGGCTTCTAAGGGCCCCGCAAAGCGCCGGGATCCGCCTCCTCCTCCTCGCCGATGAGGACACGGCCCTAAGCCCTGAGGAACTCCTCTGGTACGTCCTCAACAACATAGACCCCGAGCGGGACGCCCGGGTGATGCCGGGCGTGGAGGGGCCGGTCCTGGTCCTGGACGGCACGAGGAAGCTCCCCGAGGAAGGCTTTCAGAGGGTCTGGCCCGAGAGGATCCGCATGGACCCCAAGGTGAAGGCCCTGGTGGAGGCGAGGTGGGAGGAGTACGGCTTCTAGTACCGCCCCCTGCTGGCTTGCGCCAGCACGGGGACCCCGCGCGTGGCCACCGGCCCCAGGGGAGGCCTCCCGGGGTAAGGGCCCTTAACCGGTACGCAAAGCCCGGTTGCGCAAAAGCCCGCTCCGGAAAGCCCGCACCACCTCACGGGAAAGCCGGCCTTCCTTGGCCTCCTTCTCCACCACCGCCAAGGCCTCCTCGGGGTTCAGGGGCTTGCGGTAGGTCCGCACGCTGGTGAGGGCATCGTAGATGTCCGCGGCGCTCACCGCCTGCACCAGAAGGGGGACCTCGCTCAGGCCGTCGGGGTAGCCGGAGCCGTCCAGCTTCTCGTGGTGCCAGCGCACGTAAGGGCGCAAGCGGGGGTAGGCCCGGAGGGGCCTTAGGATCTCGTCCCCCTTGAGGGGATGCGCCCGGATAAGGCGCCGCTCGGCCTCGCTAAGCGGGTAGTCCCCGCGGAGGATATGGTCAGGGATGCCGATCTTGCCCACGTCGTGCAGGAGGGCCCCAAGGCGGAGGTCCGCCAGCTCTTCCTCCCCGGCCCCGAGCTCCTCCGCCGTCCAGAGGGCGTACTCCGCCACCCGCTCCCCATGGCCGGCGGTGTAGGCGTCCTTGGCCTCCACCGCCCGCATGAGGACGAGGAGGGTCCGCTCCAAGTCCTCCAGCTTCTCCTGCAGCCGGCGCCGCTCCAGATGGCCCTTCACCCGCAAGCGGAGCTCGGCGAGGTCCACGGGGCGGTTGAGGAAGTCGTCGGCCCCCGCCTCAATGCCCCTTAGGCGCACCTCCCGGTCCCCGTCCGCGGTGAGGAGGATCACGGGAAGCAAGGGATCCTGGGCCTTGAGCCTCCGGGTGAGCTCCAAGCCGTCCACAAGCGGCATGTGGAGGTCCGTAAGCACCACCTGGGGGAACCCGTCCTTTAAGAGGTCCAGGGCCTCTTGCCCGTTGCGGGCCTCCCACACCTCCACCTCGAGGGGGGCCAGGGCCCGCATGAGGAGCAGGCGCTGGACCGGGTCGTCGTCTACCACCAGCACGCGCATGGCTTTCTACCCCGAACCCATGGGGCCAGCCACCACCAGCTTCAGCGGTTCCATAGCCCCCGAATCCCCGAAAGGAGGCCGGCATCCTTGGACCTCCCCCCGGCCTCGGCCCGCTTCACCGCCCCCAGGTGCTGAAGCTTATAGAGGTAAAGGCGCACCTGGTCTAGGGGGATGGAGAGGGCACGGGAAATCTCCTGAGCCGAGGCCCCCCGCTTGAGGTAGGGGAGAGCGAGCTGGAAGAAATCCTTGAAGCGAGGGTCAGCGGGGGAGCTACCCGCCAGGCGAAAGCGGGCCTCCGGGGACGGCAAAAGGGAGCGGTAGGCCTCGAGCTCGTCTTGCAGGGTGGTCAGGGAAAGGAGGACTTTCTCCGTGGGCCAGTTCAGGCGCTCCCTGTGCTTGGGCTTGGCTCCGGGAATGAACTCAAAGCTGCCCTGCCGGGCCAAGAGCAGGGCCTGGAAGACCGCCTTGGCCTTGAGGGAGGGCAAGGGCTTGCCGTGCTGGTCCAGGGAGCGGATGCGCCCGGGCTTCAGGTAGATGGTGGTGGGGGGTATATCCTTCAGGTTCCAAAGCTCCAGCGCCCCTTCCTTCTGGGAAAGGAGGGAAAGGATCTCCTCCAGGGGCATGGAATCCAGGCTGCCAAATAGGGCCATACCTACCTCCTAAGAGCAACCTAGACTTTCCCTGTGCAAGGGGTGTGAAAATCGCCTATAATCCCTCCTCGTGCTGGTGCGCCCCGCCCTCCTTCCCGCCTGGCCCCCGAGGCTTCAGGACCTCTTCGGGCGGGAAGGCCCTTTGGTGCTGGAGATCGGCTTCGGGGACGGGCGCTTCACCGCCTCCCTCGCCAAGGAGCACCCCGACTGGCTCGTCCTGGGGGCGGAGGTCTCGGCGGCCAGCGTCCTCAGGGCCTACAAGAGGGTGCGGCGGGAGGGTCTTGGGAACGTGCGCCTCTACCACGGCACGGGCCCCTTCGCCCTGCGCAACCTGGTGCCTCCCGGGAGCCTCCTGGCCGCCATCGTGAACTTCCCCGACCCCTGGCCCAAAAAACGGCACCAGGAGCGCAGGCTTCTAAAGGAGGCCTTCTTCCGCAGGCTCTCCACCCGGCTCAAGACGGGGGGGGAACTCCTGCTCACCACCGACCACGAGGCCTACTTCCGCTTCGCCCAAGAGGAGGCGGAGCGCACCGGGCTTTTCCGGGTGGAGGTGCGCCCCCCTCCGGAGGCCCATCTCGGCACCAAGTACGCCCTGAAGTGGAAGGAGGAGGGCCGCACCTTCTACCATGCGGCCTTCATCAAGGTGGCCGAGGCCCAAGAACCCTGGCCCCCCATTAGGAGGTACGCCGTGGCCCATGCGCTTTTGGAAGGAAGCCTCCCGGAAACCCTGGCCCTGCCCCAGGGGCCAGTGGCGGTCCGGGGAGGTGTGGCGGTGTTTTTGGAGGTGGCTCGAGGCCAAGGGGGCTTTTACGTGCTCACCCACGTGGAAGAGGAAGACCTCACCCAGGACCTCCTCCTGGAGGTGCGGCGAAGCGCCCACGGGGTCTACGCGGGGGTGAGCCGCTTCGGGAGCCCCCTCATCACCGAGGGGGTGAAGGGGGCGGTGCGGGCCCTGGTGGGGGAGCTGGAAGCCCTGGGCCTAAGGCTCAGGCAGGACCACACCTGAACCGGTAAGATAGCCCCATGGAGCTTCCTCCCCGCCAGGATTCCCTGAAGTGGAGCGCCTATCCGGAGGACGTGCTTCCCCTTTGGGTGGCGGACATGGACTTCCCGGTGGCCGAGCCCGTGCGCCGGGCAATCCGCGAGCGGGCGGAGGGCTTTTTGGGCTACCCGCCCCGGGAGGGGGATGCCGAGCTCAAGGCCCTCCTGCTGGACAAGGCGGGCCTTTCCGGGGAGGTAGCCTTCATGCCCGGGGTGGTGGTGGGGCTTTATGCGGCAGTGGCCGCCTTCACCGCCCCCGGCCAGGGCGTCCTGACCCAGGTACCCGTCTACCCCCCCTTTCTGGCCGCCATCCGTGAGC
>NZ_BAAHSC010000191.1:0-471 GCF_054655095.1 Thermus sp. FJN-A | reverse complement strand
TGCGCCGGGCAATCCGCGAGCGGGCGGAGGGCTTTTTGGGCTACCCGCCCCGGGAGGGGGATGCCGAGCTCAAGGCCCTCCTGCTGGACAAGGCGGGCCTTTCCGGGGAGGTAGCCTTCATGCCCGGGGTGGTGGTGGGGCTTTATGCGGCAGTGGCCGCCTTCACCGCCCCCGGCCAGGGCGTCCTGACCCAGGTACCCGTCTACCCCCCCTTTCTGGCCGCCATCCGTGAGCAGCGACGCACCGTCTTGGCCAATCCGCTCCAGGAAACCGAGGGGGGCTTCCGCCTGGACCTGGCCGGCCTGGAGCGCCTGGCCTACGCCACAAGGCTTCTCCTCTTCTGCCACCCGCAAAACCCCACGGGGAGGGTCTTTAGCGAGGAAGAGCTGGAGGCGGTGGCCGCCATCGCCCGCAAGCACGACCTCATCGTGGTCTCCGACGAACTCCATGCCCCCCTCACCTACGAGCGCC